>JASHUC010000136.1 GCA_030040235.1 Gammaproteobacteria bacterium
CCGTGATGCGCACGGGACGGTCCGCAAAGACGAGCATGAGCCGCTCGTGGGTGTCGGCGTCGACCCAGTCGGTCGTACCGAGTGGCTCGATGCCCTCTGCCTGCAGCACCGCGGGCGCGAGGCGTGCGATGCGCGCCTGCGCGGGTTGCGCCTTCAAGAAGTGCAGGCTGAAGTCGGTCGGCTCGAGCGAGCGCTCGAGATCGGAGAGGCTGCGCTCGAGATCGATCTCGAGCGTCAAATCGGGATTGAGCGTCACGTGGCAGAGATCACCGGTGCCCGGCGCGCCGTAGAGGTCACCGAGAACGAACGGGCACCAGAGCCGGAACGCGCTGCGGGGTGGTGCCGGCGCCGGTGTCCTCAAATCGGATCTGAGAAAGACGAGCTTCGCGTGGATGATCTCTGCGCTGCGCTCGGAGTGCGCTCCGCAGGCGGCGAGCAGCGCGAGCGCCGCGCAGGCGGCGAGGCGCGGGCAGATCATTGGTCGCTCCGCGAGGCTATCGCCACGTCCGCGGGGGGAGCCGCAACGCGCAGCTTTTCGGCGGCGGACCGGGCGTTCACCCACGCGTGCAGCGCGACCCCGCCGAGAACGACGGGCAGGCCGACGAGCAGGGCCGGGGAGAACGTCTCGCCTCCGAGCCAGAAGCCGACGAGCAGCGCCACGGGTGGATTGACGTACGCGTAGGTCGCCGCGAGCGTCGGGGAGACTCGCTCGACGACGTAGCGGAATGCGGAAAAGCCGATGAGCGAGCCGAAGACCACCAGGTAGCCCCACGCGAGCCATACGCGCGCCGGCTGACCGAACGACCAGCGCTCTCCCAGAGCGGCGCTCAGCGCCAGACCCACCAGTCCCGCGCAGATCATCTCAACGCCAAAGCCCATCGCACCGCGCGGGACGCTGAGCCGGCGCGACAGCACGGTTCCGAGCGACCAGCTCGTCACTCCGAAGAGAACGATGAGCGCCCCCGTGGGACTCGCCTGAAGATCTCGGCCGAGCAGCATGATCGCAGCGCCGCTACCGCCGATCGCGATCGCGAACCATTCCGCGCGCCGCGGCCAGTGGCCGAAAACTCCCGACCAGAGCGCGGTCGCGAGCGGCAGGACGCTGCCGAGTGCGACGGTCGCGCCGGAGCTGATGCGGTGCTCGGCCCATGCGACGCTGCCGTTGCCCAGCACGAGGAACAAGAGGCCGAGCAGCGCGGCGTTGCGCCACTCGGGGAGCGCCGGCATGCGCCGTCCGCGCAGTACCTGCCACGCGATCAGCACGGCACCCGCCATGAGGAAGCGCGTGCCGACGAGAAAGAACGTGGGCAGGCCCTGGATGCAGACTTTGATGGCGAAGTAGGTGGTGCCCCACACGAGGTAGACCGTCGCGAGGCACGCGGCGACGGGCCACGCGAACGCCGGCCTCACGAGGGTGCCTTCAGCGCTCGACACGATGCAGATCCGCGGCAAGGAAGCGAACGAAGTTATCTCCGCGCAACCGCCCCGGCCCGCGAGGGCGTCCTCCCGGGGCCCGCGCCTGATCCGCAGCGCGTTGGCCGCGGCCTAGCTCGAGCAACTCGCGACGAGCAGGCCCCAGAACAGCAATAGGATGCAGCTTCTGATGAACACGACGGCTACCCCAATCAGTAGACGGGGCCCGCGGCACTGGCGTTCCGCTCCGGATCATTACATTCCCGTCACGCCTCTGCCTCGACCGGTGCGGCGGTTACGGTCCGGCTATCACTCGAGCGCGCAGCACGCGGCGCGCTCATGAGTTCTCCTCCTCGAGCAGCTCCAGCGTCCTGGGATCGTACTCGCCGCCGTAGAACTTGCCGAGCGCCGCTTCAAACAGCGGCTCTCCGCCGCTCGCCACGGCGAACAGGGTGAGGCACGAGCGAAACTTCAAATCATCCGGAGAGCCGAGGATCTGCTGTGCGGTCCTTCCCTCGACGGCCTGCACCCGCTGCACACCGTCCCGCAGCCGCGGTCCGAGCAGCGGATGGCGCAGGTACGCACGCGCCTCCTCGAGCGATGAGATCGCGTAGTGCCGCGCCGCAGCACTCAGCCCGAGACCCCGAATCTGGGGAAAGACGAACCACATCCAATGGGTCGTCTTGTGGCCGCGATCGAGTTCGGCGCACACCTCGTCATATACGCGATCCTGCGCATCGACGAAGCGCTCGAGGCCGTACGGATCGCCCGTCGAGGTCAGCTCCGGCATACGCGCATGTTAGACTCTCTCTCCCAAGGGGTATCGCGGCCGTGCTGCTCCCATCCAGACCGCCCTGGATCAAGCGCGTTCTCATCGCCACGGTGGCTCTCGCCGTCCTCGTCGGCGTGTATGCGGCAGCCGGCTTTCTCGGCGTGCCGCACTGGCTGCGCGAAGGCAGCGCCGATTACGTGCGCACGCATTATCAACGCACCCTCGCCCTCGGCGAGATTCACTTCAACCCCTTCACCCTGACGCTCGACGTTCGGGACATCTCCTTGCCGGACGCGGACACGACGCCCATGCTGGGCGCACACGAACTGCGCGTTCAGCTCGCCGTCGCGAGCCTGTGGCGACGCGCCGCGAGCTTCCGCGAGATCGTCCTCGACGGGCCGTTTGCGCGCGTGCTCGTCCGCCCCGACGGCACGCTCAATCTCAGCGATCTCGAGAAGGCTCTACCCAGCGCTCCTGCGAGCCCCTCCCCCCCTGCCCCAGCGCGACCGATGCGCCTCACCATCGACCGGCTCTCCGTGACGAACGGCCGCGCGGCTTACGAGGACCGCTCACGTCCGACGCCGTTCCGGACCGAGCTGGTGCCGATCAGCTTCGATCTGCGTGACTTCAGCACGATCGGAACCGCGGCGAACGACTACGCGCTCGATTTCGCAACGCCCCTGGGCGAGCACTTCCACTGGGAGGGGACGCTCGGGGTTCAGCCGATCAGCTCCCATGGCCGGTTCCGCATCGATGCGCTGCGGGTGCATACGCTCTGGAGCTATCTGAGCGAGGCGCTGCATTTCGAGGTCTCCTCGGGGACGGTCGCGCTGCAGGGCGACTATTCATTCGCCGCAGGGACCCCCGGGGATCTGCGCGTCAACCTCGATCATCTCGCCGTGAGCGATCTGGGGCTTCGAGCGCGCAACGCGACCGCCGATGACATCCATCTGGGGTTGATCGAGGTCCGGCAGACGCAGCTCGACCTGGGCCGCCACTCGATCGCCGTCGGAGCGGTCCGCGTGGCGGGTGGCAAGCTCCAGGCCTGGCTGAGCCGCGATGGGACGCTGAGTCTCACCGCGCTGATGCCCACGAGCGCCGCACCGCCGCACCCCGCACCGCCGCACCCCGCCTCGCCGGCGCCGCCGCGCCCACCGGATTCAAGCACCGCCGGTACGGCCCCCGCGAGCGCCCCCTGGTCCTTTGCCGCACCCGACATCGCCGTCACGGGTCTCGATGTGCACGCGGAAGATCGCAGCGTCGAGCCCACAGCGGTCCTCGATGTCGACCACATCGAGGTGCACGTGCGCGGCTTTCACTCCCCGGGTGATGCGCCGCTCTCCGTATCGGTCGGCGCCGACATCAATCGCTCCGGCCGGCTGGACGTCCAGGCCTCCTATACGCTCGGATCGGCAGTCGCGCATGCGGTGCTCAAGCTCACGGGAATCGATCTGACGGCGCTCCAACCCTATGTGGCGCAGCGCTCGCAGCTCAATCTGCTCTCGGGGCGCCTGACGAGCACGCTCACCGTCGACCGGAGCGCGGACGGGGCTCTCGCGGCGGGGGGCGATGTGAGCGTCACGCGGCTGCGTACCGTGGATCAGCAGTTGCGGCAGGACTTCGTGCGGTGGGACCGGCTCAGCCTCCAAGGCATCCGGTACCAGTCACGGCCCGCTGCGTTCAGCATTGCTGAGATTATTGCCGACCGGCCGTACGCGCGTGTGATCGTTGCGGCGAACCGCAGCCTCAATATTCGTGAAGCGCTCTCGCCCGCGCCCGCGGCGGGTGGTGCGCGCCCCGCGGCTCAACGGCCCGGCGCAGGATTGCAGAAGACCGGGATGCACGCGCGCGTGGCGCACGCGACACCGGCGCCCGCGAGCGCGTCCTCCATGCCGATCTCCATCGGCCGGGTGAGAATTTCGAACGCATCCGCCCGCTACACCGACCTCTGGATCCAGCCACACTTCACGCTCGCGATTTCCGACCTCTCGGGCAACATCAGCGGGATGTCCTCCAATCCCCACTCGCGCGCCAAGATCCAGCTCAACGGCAAGGTCGATCGCTACGCGCCGATCGCGATCTCGGGCGAGGTCAACCTGCTCGCGGCGCAGGCCTACACGGACATGAAGATGAGCTTTCAGGGTGTCGAGCTCACGACGGCGACGCCCTACTCGGCCCACTTCGCCGGCTACAAGATCGAGAAGGGCAAGATCTCGGCCGACATCACCTATCACATCGAGAATGGCCGCCTGACCGCCAACCACCACATCGTGATCGATCAGTTGCAGCTCGGGGATCGGGTGCAGAGCGCCGATGCGATCAAGCTGCCCTTGAAGCTCGCCGTCGCGTTGCTCAAGGACCGCAATGGCGTCATCGACCTCGGACTGCCGGTCACGGGCAGTCTCAGCGATCCGCAGTTCCGTCTGGGGCCGCTCATCTGGAAGGTCGTCCTGAACGTCCTGGCCAAGGCTGCGACGGCTCCCTTCGAGTTTCTGGGAAAGCTGTTCGGCGGCGGTCCGGAGATGAAATTCATCGACTTCGATGCCGGCAGCTCGAGTCTCGATGCTTCCGACCAGCAACGCCTCACCGCGATCACGAAGGCGCTCCAGGCGCGTCTGAACCTCGAGCTCGATGTGCCGAGCGCTTACGTGCCCGAGCTCGACCGCAGCGCGCTCGGGCGGCAGGAGCTCGAGCAGAAGCTCCTCGCATTGCGCGCCCGCGAGGCTGCCCCGCATCAGCGCGAGGGCCGAGCGCCGGCCGCGCCCGAGGCAGCGACTCCCCCCGCCACGCCGCAGGAACAGTTCCAGTTGCTGATCGGCGAATACCGCGCCGAGCTCGGCGCGAAAACGACGCTACCGACCGAGACCCAAGCCGTGCTGGCCGCCCGCAAGAAAGCCAAAAAGGGATCCGAGGCCCCATCGCTCGATGCTGCGATCGCCGAATTGCAAGCGGCGCTGCTCGCACGCATCAAAGTTTCCGACGATGATCTCGCGGCGCTCGGCCGGCGCCGCGCCCGAGCGATTCAGGATCTGCTGCTCGGGCAGGGGAAGATCCCGCCGGCGCGGCTCTTCGTGCTCAATACCGCCCCGACGGCGGCGGCCGGCGGGCGCGTGCGCCTGGAGCTCGGTCTGAAATAATGGGGATAAACGGCTCGGTCAGGCGGACGCCGGACCGTAGCTGCGCACGCGTTGCGCGAACTCGCGCAGTGCCTGGATTCCGCTCGCCTCAGCCTGGGCGCACCACTCGCGAAGCTGGGCCACCGCGTGGCTCGGGTTGACCTGACCGTCGTTCCAGAGCTGCTGCAGACGGTCGCGGAACTCCACCACCGCGCGCAGCGCCTCGTGCTGATCAAGCGCGGCATGCAGGCGGCGCAGGCCCTCTTCCCCGAGAAGCTTCGGATGCCGCACGAGCAGCGTCGAGAGCTGCGAGGCCTTGCCCGCCGCACCGCGCGCGAGCTCCTGGCACACGGGCCGCACCACGCGCCGGCCGTAGTCGCGCAGGACGTGCATACGATTCACGAAGAGCACCTGAACGGTCGCCGCATCGAGCGTCTGCCGGCCCTCGAGGCGTCGCAACCGCGGAGCGACCCACTTCACGCGCGCGAGTCCGAGCGCGCTGAAGAGCTGCACGAAGACCCAGCCGACATCGACCTCCCAGCGCTGCACGGAGAAGCGCGCGGAGCGCGGGAACGCATGATGGTTGTTGTGCAGCTCCTCCCCGGCGATGAGCAGTCCCCACGGGACGATGTTGGTTGCGGCCGAGTCGGTCTCGAAGCTGCGATAGCCGACCGCATGGCCCATGCCGTTGATGATTCCGGCGGCGCAGAAGGGCTGCGCGGCGATGTGCACGGCGACCATGATGATCCCCGGCACCCCGAACAGCACGAGCTCTCCCACCACGAAGAACAGGAGGCCAAGCGAGGGAAAGCGGCTGTAGAGATGACGCTCGATCCAGTCATCGGGAGTGCCGCGCCCGTAGTGGTCCTGCAGCACCGGATCGCGCGCCGCCGCGACGTAGAGCTCATAGCCCTTCAGCATCACGTGACGCAGCCCGTTGAGAACCGGGCTGTGCGGATCACCCTCGCGATCGGCGAACACGTGATGCTTGCGATGAACGGCTACCCATTGCTTGGTGACCGTTCCAGAGCTCAACCAGAGCCAGAATCGGAACAGGTGCCTGAGCACCGGATGCAGCACGAGCGCGTCGTGAGCCTGCTCACGGTGCAGGAACAGCGTGATGCCGAGAAACATCAGCTGAATGAACAGGAAGGTGATGAGCGCGTAGCCCCACCAGGGGAGCGGAGCCAGGCCGTAGAGCAGATCGGTACTCATGCGCCTCGTCAGGGCCGTACGGCCCTCTGTTGGAGACCACCCCTTCCGACGGACGCGAAGAATACAGCGAAAGGGTACGGAAAACGAACTATTTCATCTCATTACGGCCACCCCCGGCGACCACCTCGAGAACGATCTTGCCGATATGCTCGTCCGATTCCATGAGCTCGTGCGCGCGCCCGGCTTCCCCGAGCGCAAAGCGCGCGTAGACCGGCGGGGGCCGCAGGCGCCCCGATTCGAACCACGGCCAGACCCGCCTCAGCAGTGCCTGGGCGAGCCTGCCTTTCGCCTCGACCGTCTGCGGCCGCAGCGTCGCCCCCATGAGCTTGAGACGCTTCGTGAGCAGTGGGCGCAGATCGATCTCGCTGCGGCCGCCCCCGAGCAGCGCGATGAGCGCGATGCGGCCCTCGAGCGCCGCAGCCGTCACGTTGCGCCCGACGTAGGAGCCTCCGACCATGTCGAGAATCACATCCGCGCCGCGGCCGTTGGTCGCGTCCTGGACGGCGGCCACGAAATCCTCCTCGCGATAGTTGATCGCCCGATCCGCGCCGAGCGCCACGCAGGCTGCGCATTTGCGAGCGCTCCCGGCCGTCACGAACACCCGTGCGCCGTGCGCCTTGGCGAGCAGGATCGCCGCGGTTCCGATGCCGCTCGCTCCGCCGTGCACGAGCAGGCTCTCGCCGGGGGCGAGCGCGGCGCGCTCGAAGACATTCAGAAAGACCGTGAAGAACGTCTCGGGAAGCGCGGCCGCCTCGTCCAGCGCCACGTTCTTCGGCACCGGAAGACACTGCAAGGCCGGCGCAGCGGCGTACTCCGCGTACCCGCCGCCGGCGAGCAATGCGCAGACGCGTTCCCCGACGGCTCGCGAGGACACCTCGGGGCCGAGGCTCACGATCTCACCCGCCACCTCGAGCCCCGGAATGTCGGTCACCCCCGCGGGCGGCGGGTACGCTCCCTGACGCTGCATCACGTCGGGCCTGTTGACACCCGCCGCGGCGACGCGAATGAGCACCTCCCCGGGTCCCGGCGTGGGCCGTGGCCGGCGCGCGAGCCGCAGCACCTGCGCAGGGCCCGGCTGGCCGATCTCGACCGCGCTCATCGTCTGCGGCAACTCGGTCATGTCCGCTCCCCGGGCGACTGCCCTTCGTCGGCGGCGCCGGCCGCGCGGGCCAGCTCATCGGCCAGAGCACGCCAGGAAAAGCCGCGCTCGCGCGCGTACTGCACACCTCGGACTCGCATCGCCGTAACGAGCGCCTCTTGACGCCCGGCGGCTGCGAGCGCCATGAGCGGCTCGAGACTCACATCCTCGAGCGTGCGCGCGACCTCACGCATCTCGGCGGCCCGCCGCCGGCCATGCTCCGCCACGCGGCTGATCAGATAATCCGGCAGCGCATCCTTCCAGCCCATGTGCGGAAAGGTCTCCTCGAGTGAGGCGAGCACCTCGTTTTCGGCACCGAAGCGGCGCGCCGCGAACAGACTCTCGATGACCAAGGCCTCGAGCCCCTTGATCACGATGCTGCGGCACATCTTGACCGCCGATGCGACGCCCACGCGGTCGGAGATCACGCTGGCGTTGAGCCCGAGCGAGCGCAGCGACGCCACGGCATCCGCCGCGCGCGGTCCACCGATCAGCATCGGGACGGCGAGCCGCCGGGAAGGCACCGGAGCCATGACGGCCGCATCGAGATAGCCGGCTCCCGAGCGCTCGACGGTGCGGGCGTTCGCCTGCTTGGTCGCCGGTGAGACCGAATTGATGTCGAGAAACAGCTGGCCCGGTTGCAGCGCGGCGCCGGCGCTCGCGGCGGCCTGCGCCGCCTGCTGCGCGGTGACCGCCGAGATCACGAGCTCGGCGCCTGCGATCGCCTCGCGTGCACTCGCGCACGCACGGACTCCGGCCGCCTGCGCCTTCGCGCGCAGGGCATCGCGGGTGGCCGGCACATCGAGCAGCAGGTCGTAGGTTGCGACCGCGCGGCCCGAGCGGGCGAGATCGGCGCCAAGAATGCCACCCGCCTCGCCAAATCCCAGGATCGCAATGCATCGATAGGGGGACATGATTTCATAGAATACGCTCGTGCAGCTCCCATCGAATGCCTCGAATGCGCTCACGTACCTCGACCTGCGGCCGCCGGAAGCGGGCGCCCTCGTCGAGGTTGCCGGGGGCGTGCACTGGGTGCGCCTACCCCTGCCGATGGAGCTCGATCACATCAATGTGTGGCTCATCGAGCACCAGGGGGGATTCATCCTCATCGACACCGGCCTCGCGACCGAGGCGGCGCGGGAGGTGTGGTCGCTGCTCGAGCAGCGCGTGCTCGCTTCCCGACCCCTGCGCCTCATCGTCATCACGCATCTGCATCCGGACCACGCCGGACTTGCCGCATGGCTGCAGGGCCGGCACGGCGTGCCGGTCTGGACCTCGTGCGAGACCGAACGGCAGATGCGCAAGCTCCTCGAGCCCGCAACGCCGGAGCACCTCGCCGAGCGGCGCGCGTTCTTTCGGTCCCACGGCCTCGCCGAGCCCGACAGCCTCGGTCCGAGCCTGACCGGCGAGCGCTATCGCATCCATGTGAGCGGTGTACCGGAAATCGCGCATCACCCCGAGGACTCCGATGAGGTGACCTGGGACTTAAGGGTCTGGCGCTGGCTCGCAACGGGCGGCCACGCGGCCGGGCACCTGTGCCTGCACGAGCCCGCGCGGCGGATCCTCATCACGGGCGACCAGATCCTGCCGACGATCTCGCCCAACGTGAGCGCCAACGCCTCGAGCATCGATCACAACCCGCTCGAGTCCTTCCTGCGCTCCCTCGAGCGCCTCGCCGCGCTCGATCCGCAGACGCTGGTGCTGCCCTCACACGGGCGGCCGTTCGTCGGACTCACCGCAAGGGCGCTCGAGCTCCGCGATCATCATCGCAAGCATCTCGATCGACTGCTCGAGGCGTGCCGCGAGCCGTGCACGGCGACCGAGAGCTTGCGTGTGCTCTACCGGCGCAAGCTCACCGGCTTTCATCACTATCTCGCGCTCGGCGAGGCGATCGCGCATCTGGAATACCTCGCCAGAGGCGGCCTGCTCGCGCGGCTCACCGATGCCGAGGGCATCATTCGCTACGTGCGGCAAGCGTAGCCGGCATCGGTCCTCCCTGCGCCCAGTCGAGCAGCTCGGCGGTGTGCACCACCGCCAAGTGCGCCGCCCCTTCGAGCTGCACGATGCAACCGACGTTGCCGGTCGCAACCACCCGGGCCGAGGTGCGCCTGATGTTCTCGAGCTTGCGCTCGCGCAACTGCGCAGCGATCTGCGGCTGAAGGATGTTGTATGTGCCGGCCGATCCGCAGCACAGGTGACCCTCGGGAATCTCGCGCACGTCGAATCCCGCGCGCTCGAGCAGCCGCTGCGCCGTTCGACCGAGCCTCTGTCCGTGCTGCATCGAGCAGGCCGAGTGATAGGCGACGACCAGGTGCTCGTGAGCCCCGCGGGGATGCGCTGCCTGTCCGCCGGTCGCCTCGAGCCATTCGGTGATGTCGCGCGTGAGCGCGCTGGCGCGCGCCGCCGCGGCGCGCGCCGGATCGGTGCGGAAGAGATGACCGTAATCCTTGAGGTGCGTGCCGCAGCCCGAGGCGGTCACGATCAGGGCATCGAGGCCGCCGCGGCGATGCTCCGCATCGATCTGTTCGAGGATGCGCGCGCCGAAGCTGCGCCCCTGCTCCACTTTCCCCAGATGGTGTACGAGCGCCCCGCAGCAGCCCTCGATCCGTGCGACCTCGTATCCTGCGCGGCGCAGCAACCGTTCGGATGCGGCCTGAGCATCGGGCGTGAGCACGCACTGCGCACACCCCTCGAGCAGTGCCACCCGTCCGCGCCGCACGGTCGCACCGCCGGTCACGCCGCGCTCGGATGTGCGCACCGGGGCACGCGCCGCGAGCGCGAGCATCGCTCCGAGCGCGGCGGCGAGGCTACCCTCGGCGGCCGGGCGGCCGGGCGGCCAGAGCCTCGCCAGGGGGCCGAGCCCGCGTGCGAGGGCGAGCGCGGCGCGCAGCCGGTGCGGGTAGGGCAGGATGCGTGCGAGCAGCCCGCGTACGAGTCGCTCGCGCCAGGGGCGCCGATACGTGCGCTCGATGTGCGCGCGGGCATGATCGACCAGGTGCTGGTAGTGCACGCCCGACGGACAGGTGGTCATGCACGCAAGGCAGGAGAGGCAGCGATCGATGTGCGTCACGACCGGTTGCGTCGCCGGCCGTGAGTTCTCGAGCATTTCTTTGATGAGAACGATGCGGCCACGGGGACTGTCGAGCTCATCGCCCGCCAGCAGGTACGTGGGGCAGGTCGCGGTGCAGAACCCGCAGTGCACGCAGGCACGCAGGATCTTCTCACTCGCCGCGACATCCGGATCGGCGAGCTGCGCCGGTGTGAACGCCGTTTGCATCAGCTCATGCGCCCCGGATTGAGTCGCGCGTGCGGATCGAAGGCCGCCTTGAGCCTGCCCACGAGCGCTGCGAGCGGCGCAGCGAGCGGCTGAAACACCGGCACCGCGGCGCGCACGGCCGGCGGAGCCTTCACGAGCAGCGCATGACCGCTCTGCAGCGCCCCGCGCACCTGCGCCTCGTCGGCGCGGTCGCAACCGAGCCAGATGAGTCCGCCGCCCCAATCGAGCAGGTAATCGTCCGGCGCGAGCCGCTCGATGATTCCCGCGGCATCGCTCGGCGGCACGGACAGTCGCCACACGATCGGGGAGGCGGCAAGCATCTGCGCCGTGCCCACCGCTGCCCAGAACCGCCGCGAGTCGCCGTCCTCGAGTGAGGCGTCCTGCCGGGGACCGAGCCGCTCGAGAAGCGCCGCCGCGCGGGCCGCCACGGATGCCGTGAAGCCCTCGAGGCGCAAGGCAACCCCACGGCGCGGCACGAACGCGGCGGCCGACACCTCGCACGATGAGCCGAGCGCCTCGGCCATGGCGCGCACGGCGCTCGCGGGGTCGATCGCCGCCAGGATGAGCGTGCGCTCGTGCTCGGGCGCGGGACTGACGCGCACGGTCACCTCGGTGAGCACCGCAAGCGTTCCCCAGGAACCGGCGAGCAGCTTCGGAAGATCGTATCCGGTCACGTTCTTGACGACCCGGCCGCCCCCCTTGAAGCGTTCGCCTCGACCCGAGACGGCGTGAAAACCGAGGAAATGATCACGCGCCGCGCCCGCCGAGATGCGGCGCGAGCCGGAGGCATTGGCCGCGAGCACTCCGCCGAGTGTCGCGCGGCCCGCCGAGCCCAGGAGCGGCGCCCAGTCGGGCGGCTCGAACCCGAGGCGCTGGCGGTGCTCGCCGAGCACGCGCTCGACGGCCTCGAGCGGGGTTGCCGCGCGCGCGGTCAGCACGAGCTCCTCGGGCTCGTAGTCGACGATCCCGGCAAGGCGCGACAGATCGAGGATCTCGCCGGCCACCGGTTTGCCGATGCTGCGCAACGAGCCGCCGGCCACCGGCTCGAGTGCTCCGGTGGCCCCGGCGAGGATCTCCACCAGATCGGCCTCATCACGCGGGCACAGCATGCGCTCGAACCCGAAACTCAAAACCGCGGCAGATCGGCACGGCGGGGTGCCGCGGAGTGCACGTGCTCGCGGCCCTCCTCTGCGCATCGGCGCAGGATCGGGAACACCTTGCCGGGATTGAGCCGGCCTTCGGCGTCGAATGCCTGTTTGATGCGCTGCTGAATCTCGAGGTCCGTCGCCGTGAATTGATACGGCATGAGGTCGCGCTTCTCCAGACCCACGCCGTGCTCTCCGGTGAGCACACCACCCACATCGACACAGAGCTTCAGAATCTCGGCGCCGAAGGCCTCCGCGCGCTCGAGCTCTCCCGGACGGTTCGCATCGTAGAGAATCAGCGGGTGAAGATTGCCGTCGCCGGCGTGAAACACGTTCGCGACGCGCAGGCCGTAGCGCCCGGCCATCGCGCCGATCGCCTCGAGCACCCGCGGGAGCTCCCGGCGCGGGATGGTGCCGTCCATGCAGTAGTAATCGGGGCTCAACCTTCCCACGGCGGGAAAGGCCGCCTTGCGCCCCGCCCAGAAGCCGAGCCGCTCGGCCTCGCTCGTGGAGATGCGGCAGCTCGAGGCTCCATGGGCGTGCGCCAGATGACTCACGCGCTCGGCGAGCAGATCC
>JASHUC010000137.1 GCA_030040235.1 Gammaproteobacteria bacterium
CTCGCAGGCACGGCCTGGGATGCTCGTGTCGCTGCGGGAGGTCGAGTTGCTCCGTGCACACATCGAGTCCCTCGCGGGCGAGCTTCGGGTCTCGGCCGGGTGCCTGCTCGCGACCTCGGAGAGCTCGCAGTATGCGTTCACCGTGCACCATGCCGAGGAGCTCCTCGCACGGGGGCGCGCGGCGATCATCGCTCGGAAGCTCTAGCTCCCCCCGCGGGTACGGCGTTCTGCAGCTGCGCGATGAAAGCCGTCGCCCGGCTGAGCTCATTGGGACTCATCGCATCATCGCGCCAGATTTGGGCGAACGAAATCGCCGCGGAGCGCTGGCCGGTCGCAGCGCACATCGCGGCGAGCTCGTGCGCCAGAGCGCCGTTCTCGCGGTGGCGTTCGAGCACGGGTTGCGCTTGCGCGAGCAGCGCCTTCGCCGCCGCGACGTCGCGCCGCCGAGCGGTGATCCCGGCAAGGTCCGCCCACGCACGCAGATACTGCGGGTCGGTGTGGGTTGCACCCTCGAATGCGCCCCGCGCCCGCTCGGTGAGCGCATCGGCCTGCACCCCGACCGAGGCATCTCCGTTCGAGACCGCTGCGGCCAGCCGTGTCAGGATTTCGCCCTCATCCGCCAACCCCGGAGCCGAGCGGGTCGGCAGCGTCCCGAGCTTATCTACCTCCGCGAGTGCTGCGCCGAATTCTTTGCGCGTGGTGCTCAACCGGGCGAGGACTCGCAGGGCGAGCTCACTCGTGGAATCCTCCCGCAGCGCCTGCTCTGCCAGGCGCTCGGCCTCATCCGTCCGGCGAGCTCGCATGTAAAGCTCGGCGAGCCGTGCGTCGGCCTCAGCCGCAGACAGCAGCCGCGCCTCGCCCTCGTCCGACGGCAAGGGCGGTACGTTCACGATGTAGATGTGAACGGGCTTGCTCAGCGCGTCATACAGCTTCTTGTCGAGCTGCTCGTAGGTCAGCTTGAAGCTCGCTGCGAACGCCTCTTCCTCGGGTCTCCCCTCCCGGATCAAGTCGAGATAGCGATTGAATTCCGGACGCAGCATTCCCTCGACGAACACCTCGCGCGCCAGGTACCAGCTCTCGGCCTGGAAGAGGCTGAAGAACTGCCCGGACTTGAGCTGCGGATCGGACCGCTCCGTGCGGAGGAGCACGCGCGTCGGTATGAGCTTCTTGTAGGCAAGTGCATAGACTTCGCTGCGATTGAGACCTCCCGTCTTGACCCGATCGGCATCGAACTCCGTCGTGGCAACCAGGTCCGGAACTCCGAGCTTGAACCAGTAGGGAGAGCGGGCGGCGCCCCCCGTTGCGAGGCGACCGCCGGCATACCCGAAGAGCGCACCCCAGTTGTGGTTAGCTGAGCTCAAGGGGGTCACGGGCATGAACACGTTCACCTCGTAGTCGGATACGGTGTAGACGACGCTGTCCGGATCGCCCGTGAGCCCGGCTGCGACCTTGGAGGGGAGCTCATAGAGGTGAGTGGGAAGATGGGCCGCGGGCACCTCGAGAATCTGCACGAGCGCTGCATCGAAGCGCACCAGAGTCCGTGCGAGAAAGACTGCGCGCCCGCCTCCGTCGGCCGTGACCACCTCGACGCCGGCCTCTGAGTAGCTCCAGTAGTGCGCGGCGAGGGCCGGCCCGCCGGCCATGCAAAAAATCGAGACTGCGGCGATAGCCCACGTGCGAAATGCGAGCATCGGTTCGTCCCCCCTCGATGAGCCTACGCGCGGTGATGCACGGGGTGCAATGACACCTCGAGCTCGAGTTTCTCGGAAAGCATCCAGGCGAGCGACCGCGGAGTCTCATCCGCGAGCGCCTCGAACAGCGCGAGACCCTCCTCGATGGCGTTTCCTTCGACGAGCGCGGCATTCCGGGGTCGCGCGCGCGCCGCCGCGGGACTTGCCCGCGGCGTGCCCCCGGCCGAAGACACCACGCGCAGCGCCAGGCGGGCGCGGCTCCGCAGGCTGCGTTCCGGGGCAAGAAGCAGCGCCGCGCCCAGCATCCCGCGGCTTCGGGCCATGGTCGCGATCGGTCCACGCCCCTCGACGTCGTAGGCGACGTAGAGCACACGAGTGCGCTCCCGAGCTTGCACCGCCGCGGTGAGCAGTCCCGTGCCGAAGGTATAGCGGTGCGCGGCGAGTGCGGTGTACGGCTCGAGGCATCCGGTCGCGATCGCCCAGTACCCCGCCGCCGCATTGTGTACCGAGTGGTGGAATTTCGTCGGCGAGGTGTCGAGGGGGTTCTTCGCAAGCTGCTCGCACATCGCATCGCTCACCGCGAGATCCCCGTACGCCGAGGCAAAGACGCTCGGGACCTCTGCGGGCGCACAGCCCGCCGCGGCGCAGGCGCCGGCCGCCACCTCGAGCGCGATGGTCACCGTATCGGGCGCACGGCGCCGCTCGGTCTGTGGCAGAAGCGCAGGCGTCGGGCGGGGTGCCGGTGCGGCCGGCGGCTCCGCTTCACCGCGCAGGATCGCCCGCGCAGCCGTCCAGCCGGGAAGTCGCGGCGCCCATAGGCCGATCCCCTCGGCGTAGAGCTCCCAGGGTTCCTGCATCGAGCGACCGCTCAGCATCGCGGATCCCGGCCGAAGAGCAGCACGCAATTGCTGCCCCCGAATCCGAACGAGTGACTCGAGGCGTAACGCAGCTCCCGGCGCTCGTTGTGCAGGCGGATCTGCGGCCCGCACGCTTCATCCACGACACTCGAGTTGAGCGTTCCGGGCGCAAGCCCCGTCTCGAGCGCGACGAGGGTGATGGCGGCCTCCAGGATCCCCGCTGCGCCGAGCGCGTGACCGGTCCAGCCCTTCGTTGAGCTCGCGAAAGTCCGCTCCGGAAAAAGCTCCGCGATGACGCGCCCCTCGATCTCATCGTTTTTCTGGCTCGCCGTGCCGTGCAGATTGATGTAATCGATATCCTCGGCACCGAGCGCCGCGCTCGCGAGCGCTTGCTCGATCGCGAGGCGGGCTCCCCGGCCGTCCGGATGCGGCGAGGACATGTGATGGGCATCGCTCGACTCGCCGTAGCCGAGCAACCACGGACCCTCGCCGTCGCGCTCGAGCAGCGCGAAGCCGGCGGCTTCCCCGAGACTCAAGCCGCGGCGGGTGGGGTCGAAGGGCCGGCACGGCTCCGGAGACAGCAAACCGAGGGAGTGGAAGCCGAACAGAATGCTGCCGCAGAGCGTGTCCGTGCCGCCGACCACCGCGGCGTCCGCGAGCCCGTGGCGCAGCAGCCGCTCGGCGTGCGCAAACACCTTGGCACTCGATGAGCAAGCGGTCGCAATGGTCGCGGAGAGGCCGTCGAGCGCGAGCGCGCGCTGCACGAAGTCGCAAAGCGAGTGCGGGGAATGCACGATGGGCCGCTGCAGATCGGGAGGATACTGTCCGTTCGGACCCAACCGCGTGTACGCCTCCTCGGTCGCCCCGATGCTCGAGGTGGAGGTACCGAGCACCACCGCGATCCGGTTCGCTCCGTAGCGCTCGCGGGCCGCCTGGACGCGCTCGCGGAACCCGTCCTGCACCAGTGCGAGCCATGCGAGGCGGTTGTTGCGGCACTCCCAGTCGGCGAACGGCGCCGGCAGTGCCCACTGCTCGAGATCGCCCACCCGGCCGATCCAGGTCGCTAGCGGGGTCGAGGAGAAATCGTTGGGGCTCAGGCCGGTTCGGCGGATGCGCAGCGCCTCCGCGAGCGCGTGCCGGCCGGTACCGGCGGCGCAGGTCGCAGTGAAGGCGGTGATGCAAAGCGGCGCTGCTCGCATCGGTGCTCCCCGGCGAGAATCCGCTTCCCCTCCGAGCGCCCTCATGCCCGCGCGCGGTGCTCCTCGATGTAGCGAGCAAGCGAGCGCAGCGAGGCGAAGACCCGGCGATTTTCCTCCTCGTCGGAGCGGAGCTGCAATCCGTAGCGCTTGGAGATCTCGAGTGCGATCTCGAGCGCGTCGATGGAATCGAGCCCCAGGCCGGCTCCAAAGAGCGGCGCCTCCGGGTCGATGGTCTCGGGCGCGACCGTCTCGAGGTTCACGGCATGGACGATCAGTCGAGCGAGCTCGAGCTCTGCGGGCGTTTGGCTGGCAGGCATGTCCGGCGGCGCGATAGACTCTTTGAGCAGGGGGGGCACGGGAGAAATCGTATCACAGCGCTCACGCGCGACTGTCCGCAGCCGGAAAGCGGGATCAGTCGTCCTGCCGCGGGGCCGGGCGTTGACTATACGACGCTCGCGCCGGAGTCTACCCTTCCCCGGGACGTGCTCGCGGCCGTCGTGTTCGGCGACTCCACGCGCGCGCCTTCCGACCCGCGCTGCGTGCGCGTCGGCCTCACCCCGCTTGAGGGGGCGAGCACCGTCGAGCTCTGGCGCGCCTCGGGCCGGGTCGAGACGGGCCGCGAGGGCCTCATCCGCTTTGCGGTCGACGCCGATCACCTCGCCGGGAGCCTCGAGCTCGACGAGCGCGAGGAGGGCGGGCTCGCCGCCGCGGCAGAGCGGGCTTACGCAGCCCTTCGGCACTTTCAGTCCGGCTCGGCTCACCCGCATCTACTGCGGGCGTGGAATTACTTCGACGCGATCAACCGTGGCTCGTCGGACGATGAGCGCTACAAGCAGTTCTGCCTCGGCCGTGCGCGAGGGCTCGCGCCCTGGTCCGCCAGCCGCTTTCCGGCGGCCAGCGCCGTCGGACGACGCGATGGCGAGCCGAAGCTGCAGGTCTTCTTCCTGGCGGGCCGCGCCCGGGGCGTGCCGCTCGAGAACCCGCGCCAGCTCAGCGCCTACCATTATCCGCGCCGCTACGGTCCGGCCGCCCCGACCTTCGCGCGCGCCATGCTCGCCGGACCGCGACTGCTTCTGATCTCCGGCACCGCCAGCATCGTCGGCCATGCCTCGCGCCACGCAGGCTCGCTCATCGCCCAGATCGACGAGAGCCT
>JASHUC010000138.1 GCA_030040235.1 Gammaproteobacteria bacterium
TCCAGTCGATGATTCCCTTCAAGCCGCTGCCGCGCGCGCTTTATGGCCCGAATGTCTACCGAAGTCCGATCTACGTGCAGGAGATTGCGCATCGCAAGGCGACGCAGGACCGGGAAATCGAGGGAACTTGACACTCGCGCCCGCTGCACCCCAGCATGAAATGCTCTCTATCCGGCGAGGGTACCCCATGAGCCGCACTCTGATACCGGTAGGCGCACCGGCGGCGCTCTGCGCCATGGTCTTGCTCGCGGCCTGCAGCTCCCAGAGCGCGCCGCCGGCCGCGGTGAGTACGAAAGCGCCGGCACCGGCTTCCGCGCCGGAGAATCCCTACGCAGCGCTCGCCAAGCTGCCCGACTGGAGCGGGGTATGGGATCCCGCATTCATGCGTCCGCTCCCGGGCCAGGCGCGCCCGGCGTGCAGCCGCGGCCGAAGGGGGCGCGGAAGAAGGGGCGCCCCCGCTTCCGCGGCTTCACCGAGGGCAGCCCCGCTGCGCACCGGCCGATGGACCCGCTCGTTGCGGCGCGGTTCGTCTTGAACGGCATTCTCAACAACGACCTGTACGTCGTCGCCGAGCCCGAGTACCGGGTGGGCGTCGAGGCGCGTTGCAACGCGCTGCTCCAGTCGATGATTCCCTTCAAGCCGCTGCCGCGCGCGCTTTATGGCCCGAATGTCTACCGAAGCCCGATCTACGTGCAGGAGATCGCGCATCGCAAGGCGACGCAGGACCGGGAAATCGAGGGAACTTGACACTCGCGCCCGCTGCACCACAGCATAAAATTGTCTCTATCTGGCGAGGAACCCCATGAGCCGCACTCTGATACGGTTTAGCGCACCGGCGGCGCTCTGCGCCATGGCCTTGCTTGCGGCCTGTGGCTCCCCGGGCGCGCAGCCGGCCGCGGCGGGCACCGCAGCGCCGGCACCGGCTCCAGCGCCGGAGAATCCCTACGCAGCGCTCGCCAAACTGCCCGACTGGAGTGGTGTGTGGGATCCCACCTTCATGCGTCCGCTCCCGGGCCAGGCGCGACCGGCGCCCCCGAAGCTCACGCCGAAATATGCGGCCGCTTACGCCAAGCTCCAGCAGGAGAACCGCACCACGCCCGGCATCAATTTCGTATCGGACGTGGCGAGCTGCGTACCGCCCGGCCTGCCGCAGAGCATGCAGGAGCCCTATCCGATCGAATTTCTCTTTACTCCGGGACGAGTGACGATCCTCATCGAGACGGACCATCTCGTGCGGCGCATCCCGACCGACGGCAAGCCGCCGCCCAAGGATCCGGACCCGACCTATCAGGGAACCTCGGTCGGGCACTGGGAAGGTGACACCCTGGTCGTGGAGACCTCGGCGATCCTGCCCGACACGAGCCCGCTCAACGGGATCAAGGATCACAGCGCCCAGTTCCACGTGACCGAGCGGATGCACCTCGTGAGCCCGGACGTCCTCGCGATCACGACCACGCGATCCGATCCGACGGTGTTCGTCGAGCCCTATACGACGACCGCTTACTATCGGCGTCACCGTGACTGGCACATCATGGAGTACGTGTGCGAGCAGAACAACCACGATGCCCTGAATGCCAAGGGCGATGCCGCCTTCAGTCTCAAGCACAACCCTGGAGAGTAGGACTGTGAAGCTCAGCCGCTGGATTGCACAACTGCTGGTGTCCGGCGCGTGCCTTGCGCTCGGGCAGGCCGCGAGCGCGCATCACTCGACGGCCATGTTCGAGTGGGGGAAGGAGAAAACTCTCACCGGCACGATCGAGCGGTACGAGTGGACGCAGCCGCATACCTTCATCTGGATCTTCGTGCCGCGAGGGTCGGGCAGGACTCAGGAGTGGGGTCTCGAGGGCATGAGCCCGAGCTGGCTAGGCCGGCGCGGCTGGAGCCGCAATTCGCTCGCCGCGGGCGACAAGGTGAAAATCGTGTACTACCCGCTCAAGGACGGCCGGCCCGGAGGCTTCTACGTGCGGGTCACCACGCCCGACGGCCACACCATCGCGGCGCTGCCGCAGCGCTCGGGGTAGCCGCGAGCCCAGGTGTAGCGCACCCGAGCTGACCCGAGGAGGCGATTGAGCGTGCAGGACGGACGGGCGGAAGCGGTCGATCGCGAGGCGGGAGTCGAGCGCCAGGGCTTCTACTCCCGCGCCCGGACGGCAAACCTCGCCCCCCTTTGGCGAGTGCTGCACGGCCTCGTGACGGCGGCACCCACATCCGATGCGGTGCCTGCGATCTGGGAGTACCGGAAAGTTCGCCCCTACCTGCTCGAGGCCTGCGAGCTCATCACGACGGAGGAGGCGGAACGGCGCGTCCTCGTCCTCGAGAACCCGGGTCTTCCGGGCCAGTCGCGGATCACACCGAGCCTGTTTGCGGGGCTGCAGATCATCCTCCCGGGCGAGACCGCCCCGGCGCACCGGCACGTCGCGGCCGCGTTGCGTTTCATCATCGAGGGCAAGGACGCCTATACCGCAGTCGATGGCGAGCGCACGATGATGGAGCCGGGGGACTTCGTCATCACCCCCTCGTGGACCTGGCACGATCACGGCAACGAGTCCGATCAGCCGATGGTGTGGCTCGACGGACTCGACATGCACATCATCAATCTGCTGAGCACGAGCTTTCGCGAGAACTATCCCGGCCGCGTGCATCCGATCGTGCGGCCCGAGGGGAGCGCCTCCCTCGAGGCGGGTTGCAACATGCTGCCGGCGGATTACGCGCGACGCTCGCAGACTTCGCCCATTTTCAACTATCCCTTTCGCGTGACCCGCGATGCGCTCGAGCGGCTGAGCCGGCTGCGGGCGCCGGATCCCTGTCACGGCTTCAAGATGGTCTATATCAATCCGGTGACCGGCGGATCGGCGATGACGACGATGACCACCGCCATGCAGTTGTTCCCGAAGGGCTTCACGACCGAGCCCTATCGGACGACCGCGGGCACGGTGTTTTGCGTCGTTCAGGGCTCGGGAACCGCAGTCATCGCGGGCGAGCCTCTTGCCTTCCGTGCCCACGACCTGTTCGTGGTCCCGAGCTGGCATTCCTTCACGCTCGAGGCGGCCGAGGAGGCGGTGATCTTCTCGTTCTCCGATCGCATCACGCAGGAGAAGCTCGATATCTTTCGAGAAGAGCGTGGTCCGCAGGTGGCTTGAGCCCGATCCTCTGGTGGTGCCTGGCGGTGCCGTGGTTTCTGACGAGCTATCTGCTTTAATTCCAATGCTCTAATATTTCCTCAGCTCCGGAGGCCTCCGGGGCCAACAACAGCAACAAGGGGAGGGGATTGCCGTGAAACGCATGAGTCTCGTCGCGATCGCCGCGGGCCTGGTGCTCGCCTGCACGCAGCTTCACGCTCAGGAACCGACCGTTGGGGCGGCCGATCCGGATGCGCTCTTCCACAGCGATGATCCGAAGCTCAACACCAACATGCAGGCGGCCTACCACATCGTCAAGGACCTCATCGAGGCGGCCCACTGGGAGATGGCCGATCAGTACCTGACGGCGCGCTACATTCAACACAACCCGAATGCGGTCTCGGGCCGCGCCGGGGTGGTGTACTACTTCACGAAGGTCCTCAAGGCCAAACCGAAGCCGATCCCGGAGAAGATGCACACCAAGATCGTCTCGGTGGTCGCGCAGGGCGATTACGTGGTGGTGGCCTACCCACGCTCCTACAAGGATCCGAGCGGCAAGCGCTACACGACCACGTGGTTCGACATGTGGCGCTTCGTTGACGGCAAGGCGGACGAGCACTGGGATCCGGCTATGCGCAGTAGCAAATAGCGCGGGACGCTCGGATGCGGTACGCCCTGGCCCTCGCCGCGTTGCTCTCGTTGAGGCTGCTCGGCGAGGCCTCCCAGGCGGCACCGCAGTGGCTCACGTTACCGCCGACGCCAACGCTCCCGGTGCCCGCGCGAAGCGGCTACGCGCCGGTCGATGGGATCCGGATCTGGTACGCGGAGTTCGGCCGGGGCGCGCCCGTCGTGCTGCTTCACGGCGGGCTCGCCAATGCGAACTACTGGGGTCATCAGGTCCGCGCGCTCGAAGGGCACTACCGCGTGATCGTCATGGACAGCCGGGGCCATGGCCGCTCGACGCGCAATGCATCGCCGTTCGGCTACGACCTCATGGCCGAGGACGTGCTCGGCCTCATGGATTATCTGCATGTCTCGAAGGCGGCCGTCGTCGGCTGGAGCGATGGGGCGATCATCGGTCTCGATCTCGCCATCCATCATCCGCAGCGGCTGTCGAGGCTCTTCGCCTTCGCTGCCAACTCCGATCCGAGCGGGGTGAAGGACGTGTCGAAGAGCCCGGTTTTCACGGGTTTCATCGCGCGGGCACGGCGCGAGTACCAGCGGCTCTCACCCACACCCCACGATTACGATTCGTTTCTCGCCCAGATCACCCGGATGTGGGCCTCGCAGCCTCATTTCACGGCGGCGCAGCTCGAGGGCATCCGCATCCCGACCTGGATCGTCGATGCCGATCACGACGAGGCCATCGAGCGCGCGAACACGCTTTTCATGGCCGACCACATCCCCGGCAGCGGACTTTTGATCCTGCCTCAGGTCAGCCATTTCGCGTTCTTGCAGGACCCCGATCTGTTCGATGCCGCACTCGGGCACTTCCTTGAGCATGTGCGCGGCAGATAGCGCGGCGGTCTTCAGATGGCGAAGGGGCGTCGTGGTGCCTTTGGGATCAAAGGCTTACACGACTTCCCGCGGGGTCTCCGCGGTTCATGCTCGAGTCGCCGCGGTTCGTGCACCGGTCCGCGCCGTTCGTGCCTGGGACACTCACGCACGATCCTCATTTGGCTATGATGCGCGAGAGCCGCCCGGACGGGGATTGCAACCCCAGCCGGGCCCCGCTTGCGTCAAGACATCCTATTGGCCCGGTCACATTCATCGGCGGCAAAATAGGCGGTTGCAGATCGAGGACATGGCGAGGAGCGGCAATGCGTAAGAGCGCAGCATTGTTCGGATATCGGTGGATGCAGGCCGGTGCTTGCGTGCCCTTCCTGTGGCTCGCGGTTTCCGCCGGTGTCGCCCAGGGTGCGCAGGCCCCGAGCTCAGCGCAGGCCCCGAGCTCAGCCGCCCTGCAGCCGTACCAGTCGATGATCCACAACATTTGTGACAAGTGCCACAACACCAATGACTGGGCTGGAGGCTTCGCTTTCGACACCCTGGATCTGAGCCATCCCGGGCAGGATCCAAAGATCTGGGAAACGGCCGTCACCAAGCTCACCGGGCGGCTCATGCCCCCCGCGGGACAGCCCCAGCCGAGCCAGGCGGTGATCGATAGCTTCATCAACTATCTCGATACCCGCCTCGACGCCTCCGCGAACGACCGCGGTATCGGCCACGTGCCGCTCGAACGCCTCAGCCGCGATGAGTTCGCAGCCTCGGTGCAGGGTCTTCTCGGGGTGACTGTCGATCCCGAGGAGGTTCTGCCCACCGAGATCGAGGTCGACGGGTTCAGCAATATCGCCCGTGCGCTCACCGTATCCCCGACCTTCATGCAGCAGTACCTGATCGCGGCGCGCCACATCGCCCAGACCGCCGTCGGTGAGCCGCGGCCGAGAATGGAGGACTTCTTTTCCGGCGGCGGTGGCGGCGGTGGCGGGCAAGCCGGGCTCGGCGATCCGAATCAGTACACGCACAAGGACAGCTATCCGCTCGGTACCCGCGGGGGAGTGAGCTTCACCCACGTCTTCCCCGCTGACGGGTTGTATCGCTTGAGCTTCCATGACGGGGACAGCCTCGATGCCGGCCTGTATCCCCGCGGCATGGAGACCCGCGCGACGATGGTCGTGCTGATCGACGACAAGGAAGTGGCCGAGAGGGAGATCGGCGGACCCCAGGACCTCGCGCTGGCGGACCGCGACGGGCCCAAGGGCCGCACCGAGATCACCGCGCAGGTGTCGAACATACCGATCAAGATCACGGCGGGCTCGCACCGGGTGACCGTCACCTTCATCGAGCGCTCCTGGGCCGAGAGCAACGAGCCGACGGGCGCCGGCAGGACCTTCGGCCTCGGCATGCCGATCATCCGGGACGGCGTCGAGATCAAGGGACCGTATTCGCCCGACGGCCTTTCGCTGAGCGCGAGCCGCGCCAAGATCTTCGTCTGTCAGCCCAAGGACACGGCCGACGAGCGGCCGTGCGCCGAGCGCATTGCGCGGCATCTGGCGACGCGCGCATTCCGCCGCCCGGTGACGGACGCCGACGTGAATGTGCTGATGAAATTCTATGACGACGGCCGCTCGCAGCCGGGCGGCTTCGAGTCCGGAGTGACCGAGCTCGTCACGGCGATCCTCGCGAGCCCGGACTTCATGTATCGCGCGCTCTCGGCCCCCACGGTTCCGGGGCAGTCCGTCGCACTCACCGACCTCGAGCTCGCCTCGCGCCTGTCCTTCTTCCTCTGGAATCAGGGGCCCGACCCGGAGCTGCTCACGCTCGCCGAGAACAAGCAGCTCCATGAGCCGAAGGTCCTCGACGAGCAGGTCGCGCGCATGCTGAAGGATCCGCGTGCCGAGTCGCTCATCACGGACTTCGCGTTCTCGTGGCTGAACTTCGGCACCCTGAGCCAGGTCGAGCCGCTCGACAAGTCGTACCGCAGCGAGATGACGCAGAATTTCGCAACCGAAGCGCGGCTGTTCCTCGCAAGCGTGCTGCTCCAGAACCGCAACGTCAATGACCTGATCACGGCCGACTGGACGTTCGTCAACGATTCGCTCGCGCGCCAGTACGGCATCCCGGGCATCCTCGGGCCGCAGTTCCGGCGCGTGACCTTGAAGAACTCCGATCGCTGGGGAATTCTGGGCAAGGGTGCATTCGAGCTCAGGACCTCGTACGCCGACCGCACCTCGCCCGTGCTGCGCGGCGAATACATCCTCGACCGGCTCGAGGGCAC
>JASHUC010000139.1 GCA_030040235.1 Gammaproteobacteria bacterium
AAACGGAGCGGTTACCGTGCTTCACGACCGGAATTCCGCACGCGGCCGTGAGCAGGGCGGTGCCGGTGGAGATGTTGAGACTGCCGGAGCCGTCCCCGCCCGTGCCTACCACGTCGATGGCCCGCAGGCCCGCCGGCAGCCGCGGTCGACGCGCGAGACGGCGCATCGCCTTCGCAAACCCGCGGACCTCCTCGGCTACGGGTCCCTTGCTGCGAAGCGCCGCGAGCACGGCGCCCGCAAAGGCGGGCGAGCCTTCGGGACGCGCCAGCTCGCCGAGCAGCTCTTCGGCCTCGGCCTCGCCGAGGTCGCGCCGTTCGAGCAGCCGCTCGAGCGCCTCACGCAGAGAGGACATCCCGAGCTCCAGGTGAGGACTCGCGCGGACGCTCTCCCCCGGCGAGCGCGAGGAAGTTCTCGAGTAACTGCGGGCCCGTCGGCGTGAGGATGCTTTCCGGATGAAACTGCACGCCCTCGACCACGAGCGTGCGGTGCCGCGCCGCCATGATCTCGCCTTCGGGCGTCGCGGCGCTCACCTCGAGCACCTGCGGCATCCTCTCCGGTGCGGCAATCAGCGAGTGATAGCGCCCCACCTCGCAGGCTTGAGGCAGACCCGCAAAGATCGTGCGTTCGTCGTGACGGATGGTCGAGGTCTTGCCGTGCATGAGGCGCGCGGCGCGCACGACCTTGCCGCCGAACACCTCGACGATCGACTGATGGCCCAGGCACACCCCAAGAACGGGAATGCGCCCCGCGAACGCCCGGATCATGTCCATCGAGACACCCGCATCGTACGGCGTACCGGGTCCCGGCGAGATGCACAGATGCGAGGGCGCGAGGGCGAGCGCCTCCTCGACCGTGATCTCGTCGTTGCGATGGACGCGAACGTCCGCGCCGAGCACGAGGAACGCCTGCACCAGGTTGTAGGTGAAGGAGTCGTAGTTGTCGATGAGCAGTAAGCGAGCTTTCACAACCCCTCCCTCGCGAGCTCGAGGGCGCGCGCGACCGCGGCGCTCTTGGCAAGCACCTCGTCGTGCTCGGCCTCCGGAATGCTATCGGCAACGATGCCGCCCCCCGCCTGATAGCTGTACTCGTCGCCGTGGAACACGAGCGTGCGGATGGTGATCGCGTGATCCATGTCGCCCCGCGCCCCGAAATACCCCACGGTTCCGCCGTAGAGCTCGCGGCCGACGGGCTCGAGCTCGTCGATGATCTGCATCGCCCGCACCTTCGGCGCGCCGACGAGGGTGCCGGCGGGAAATGCCGCCGCGAACAGATCGAACGCATCGCGCCCGGGGGCGAGCTCCCCGTGAACCCCGCTCACGATGTGCATCACGTGGCTGTAGCGCTCGATCGCGCGGTAGGGATCGACGCCCACGCTGCCCGCGCGGGCGACACGGCCCAGATCGTTGCGCGCCAGATCGACGAGCATCACGTGCTCGGCGTTTTCCTTGGGATCGGCGCGCAGCTCCGATTCCCGCTCCAGATCGACGGCGGTATCGTCCGCGCGGGGGCGCGTGCCTGCGATCGGGCGCAGCTGCGCCCGCCCGCCCTTGAGCTTCACGAGCGCCTCGGGCGATGAGCCGACGACCGTCACCTCACCGAGCGAGCAGTAGTACATGTAGGGCGAGGGATTGATGAGTCGCAGCGCGCGGTAGGCCTGGAAGGGCTCGAGCTCGTGGCGGCCCGAGAAGCGCGCCGACAGGACGAGCTGGTAAACGTCGCCCGCGGCAATGTACTCCTGAACGCGCTTGACGCGTGCGATGTGCTCGCTGCGGCTCGCCGAGGAGGCCGGAGCGGCATAGCGTCCCGGACGTGCGTGGTTGGGCAGCGCTCCGCGCAGCGCGCCCACCACCTCGCGCCGCAGAGAGCGCCGCTCTTCCTCGGTCCCCGCGTGCAGCAACGCGATGCCTCGAGTGAGGTGATCGAAGACGAGCAGCGAGCGCGGTGCGAGGTAATGCAGGACCGGCACTCCGCTTTCGAAGCCGCTGCGCGCCGGGAGCCGCTCGAAGAACCTCACCACGTCGTACGCCGCATATCCGACCAGGCCCCCCGCGAGCGGCACTCCGGCGACCTCGGGCTGCGGTTGCGGCGCGCGTGCGAGCGCATCGCGCAACGCCGCGAGCAGCTCGGCCGTCGTGCCCGGAATCGGCCGCCGCTGCGCACCGATCGCAAGTCCGTCGCGGTCCAGGCGCACCTCCAGTCCAGCGCCGAACCCGATGAACGAGTAGCGGGCCAGACGCTCCCCGCCCTCGACGCTCTCGAGCAGAAAGCGCGGTTTGAAGGGGGCGAGCTTCATGAACGCCGATACCGGCGTATCGAGATCGCCCGGGATATCGAATGGAACCTTCAATTTCGATTACCCATAACAAAAAAACCCATCTCGGAGCATTCCGGAGATGGGTCTTCGTTGAAGCGAAACTGGATCGATTACGACAGCTGCGCCCAGCGCCCACTCCGGCCGGAGCAGCGCCACCACCAGCGAGCATTGTGCGTAGCGGTCGACATTCCGCCGGAGTATGGCCGGGCCCCCCGGCGGGCGTCAAGAACGGCTCCGGGGCAATGTGCGCCCGATCCTTATTAAGGAGCGAGCGCGGCGAGGAGGCTACAATGCGGCGATGCATGCGGCCGGGCGTGCCGGCATCGAGGTCCGCCATGCCCTCGTTCGATGTGGTCTCCGAGCTCAACGTCCACGAACTGACCAACGCGGTGGATCAGGCCAACCGCGAGCTCGCCCAACGCTTCGACTTCAAGGACACCGGTGCGCGCTTCGAGCTCACGGACTTCGTCGTCACGCTTCGCGCCCAGGTCGACTTTCAGCTCAAGCAGATGCTCGAGATCCTCAAGCTGCGCCTTGCCAAGCGCGGGATCGACGTCGCGTGCCTCGAG
>JASHUC010000140.1 GCA_030040235.1 Gammaproteobacteria bacterium
CGCGACCGCGTCGACCGGTCGCACCGAGACTTGGCCGCCGAGCGCCTCGCCGAGCTCGAGCAGAAAATCATCATGTGAGGTGACGGCGATGACCTCACCCGAAGCTTTCGCCGCGGGATGAGCCCGGGCGGGGGTATCGCCGCCCTGTTCCGGTGATCGCGATGCAGTCGAAGCTGGGCTTGCCACAGTAGGCTCCGTGCGCAAGCGGCTCGAGACGCATTCCAAAGAGTGGACGCGCCGATCCGCTTGTAAGCGACGGTTCGAGCATAGTTTCCGCCTCAGCAGTCGCCTTGCGACAGTTCACATTAACGAGACGGCGGCGTCGCGGGCCCGCGACGAGTTGCGGAAACTCTGCGCAAGAGCGCGCTTTTGCCACCTTCCCGGGGCGCGCCACGGAACCATTCCGAGACCCGCCGAACGTCCTGATGCGGCCCCGCTACAGTCGCGCACGGGCGGTTATGGTGAGTTCCGGCGCGGGCGAGGGGCACGCGCAGCGGCGCGCCGTGTTGCCGCTCTATCCGGCCGCGCACCGCTCCGCGCACGCGCGACTCGAGAATCCACTCGCGAGGTGAGGTTGCGCCAGCTTGGTGCGAAGCCGCCCTGGATGCGCGCTCGCGAGGCGTGCGGCGTGCGCGAGAGATCGCGAGCGATCTCGCCAGATTACCGAAAAGCGCGCCCGAGGGCACCCTTGATCTCGCGCTCGAAGCGGCCGACCATGATCGCGAAGGGAATTCACGGTCGTCTTGGCTTGCGCGCGCGCCGGTTGTGTACGCGCGAGCGGCTCGGGCTGCGGCTCTGGAAATGGGAATGCATTTTGCTTTGAACGAAGTGAACAATTTGTTGTTGTGATCGTCTTAACGTAGCAGATGATGCGGGAGTTGAGCGGCATCACATTCCGTACGACTCGTTCGATTTAAGTTAAGGCCGCAGGGCCCGAGTCACTTCAATACGAGGCGAGGCGGAGGGAAGGCCTGATGAGACCGCATCATTCCGAGGGGCAGCAGATGATTCGAGCCGAAGAGTTCCTCGAATCCTTGAGCTCCTTCAGCCGGCTGCACCGTGCGCAGCGCTGGGAGGGCACGTTCGGGGAGTTTCTCAAGACGATTCTTCCGGAGCGCCCGGCAGCCATCGCGCGCACCAGCCATCAGTACATCTGGGACATGCTGCGCTGGCACGGCCAGAGCGCCCACCCCGATGCGACCGAGACCGTCAAGGCGCTCGAGCTGTTGAAGCGCGAACTGTTCGGTATCGATGAGCCTCTCGGACGGGTGGTCGAGTACTTCAAGGCCGCCGCCGCGGGCTCGGATGTGGGCCGGCGGCTGCTCCTGCTGCTCGGACCGCCCTCCGGCGGCAAATCGACGCTGGCCATTCTGGTCAAGCGCGGCCTGGAGGAGTACAGCCGCACGGACGACGGCGCGCTCTACGCGATCAAGGGCTCGCCACTACGCGAGAATCCCTTGAACCTGGTGCCGGCGAGTCTGCGCGCCGAGTTCCGCGAGCGCTACGGGGTGGATATTCAAGGGGAGCTCTCCCCGTGGGCGCGCGACAAGGTCGAGCGCGAATACGAGGGTGACTTCATCCGCGTGCCGGTCGAGCGCATCTTCCTCTCGGAGGCCTCCCGGGCAGGCATCGGGACTTACGCCCCGCACGACCCGACGACCGCGGACATCGCCGACCTCGTCGGGTCGGTCGACCTCGCCAAGGTCGCGCAGATCGGAGATGAAGGCGACCCGCGCGCCTGGTCCTGGTCGGGTGCCGTCTATGCCGCGAGCCGCGGCGTTCTCGAGATGATCGAGATTCTCAAGGTCAAGCGCGAGTTCCTGTATCTGCTGCTCACGATGACCCAGGAGAAGAACGTCAAGGTCTCGCGCTTCCCGCTCATCTACCTCGACGAGACGATCCTCGCGCATACCAATCTCGCCGAATTCCACAAGTTCCTCCAGGAGAAGGAGAACGAGGCGCTGCTCGACCGGATGGTGATCATCAAGGTCCCGTACGCCCTCTCGTACGAGGACGAAGCGCGCATCTACCAGAAGCTCGTCTCCGGTGCGGCCGCGTTCCGCGACGTTCACCTCGATCCCCACGTGCTCGATCTGGCGGCGGTCTTTGCCATCCTCACGCGCCTCGTCAAGCCCGAGCGCGAGGGGCTCGACCTGCCGAAGAAACTCAGGCTGTATGCCGGGGAGGCCGTGGAGGGAGTGCCGGAAAGCGAGGTGACGCGGCTCAAGCAGGAATCCGCCGACGAGGGCCTGACGGGTGTCAGCCCCCGCTTCGTCATCAACGCGATCTCGAATGCCATTACGCGCGGCAACACTCGCAGTCTCACCAGCATGGAGCTGCTGCTCGCCCTGAAGGACGCCATCGACAGCGACGCGCGCGTGGACTCGAAGCAGAAGAAGACCTGGGTCGACCACCTCGTCACGGCGCGCAAGGAGTTCTACAACCGCTGGGTGAAGGAGGACGTTCACCGCGCCATGTTCGCCTCGTTCGAGGACGAAGCTCAGCAGTTGCTCGAGAAGTATCTCGATGAGGTGGAGGCGTCGCTCGACCATCGTCAGGTCACCGATCCCATCACCGGGGAGACCCGCCCCGCCGATGAGCGCTTCCTGCGCTCCGTCGAGGAGAAGATCAAGGTTTCCGATTCCGGGAAGCTCTCTTTCCGGCAGGAAGTGGTGCGCAAGGCGATGGTCGCCTTCAAGGCCGGTGAGAAGTTCAAGCTCACGAGCCACGCCCGCATGCGCGAGGCGATCGAGCAGTATCTGTTCGAGGAGCGGCGCGACGTGCTGCGGCTCGTGACCTCCACGGCGCGCCCCGACGACGAGGCTCGGCAGAAGATCTCGGTGGTCCAGGAGCGCCTGGTGAAGGAGTACGGTTACGACGAGCACAGCGCGAAGGAAGCCCTGAGCTACGTCACCACGCTTTTGGCGCAGGAGTAGCGCAAACGCATCGCAGGAGGTACGGCAGGCAGCCATGAGCGGGAGCGACGAACTCGGCCTTGCGAAGTGGTACGACCTGTTCTCGCGGGGGGCGCGGGACTGGCTGCGGCACGACGAGAAGGTGCGCGAATCCGTGCGCGAGCAGCTGCCGCAGATCATCGCCGGCGGCGATGTGATCAACGAGAGCGCGCGTACCGTGCGCGTTCCCGTGCGCATGCTCGAGCACTACCACTTCCGGTTGCGGCGCACGGGTGAGTCCCAGGGCGTCGGCCAGGGCAATGTCAAGCCGGGCGATGTGCTCGCGGATGCGAGCGCCGAGCAGGGATCCCGCGACAAGGGTCCCGGCGGACAGAACGAGGGCGAGATTCAGCTCCTGCTGGAGATCAAGATCGACGACATCGTCGACTGGCTTTGGGAGGAGATGCAGCTGCCGAACCTCAAGGCGCGCGTCGGCCCCTCCGACAGCACGGACTGGGTGCGCGAGGGCTGGGACCGGCGCGGGCCGCGCTCACGCCTCGACCGGCGGCGCTCATTCAAGGAGTTCGTCAAGCGCCGTGGCCAGCAGCACGAGGCGGGTCCGGCCGGCTTCACGGACGATGATCTGCGTTTCAGGCAGCTCGCGCGACGGCGCCAGCCGGCAATCCATGCCGTCGTGTTCTTCATGCTCGATGTGTCGGGGAGCATGTCCGATCGCGACCGCAAGCTCGCCAAGACGTTCTTCTTCTGGGTCGTGCAGGGGTTGCGCCGGGAGTACCGCTCGCTCGAGACGGTCTTCGTCGCGCATACCACCGAAGCATGGGAGTTCACCGAGCCGGAGTTCTTCCAGGTGACCGGCACCGGCGGCACGGTGGCCTCGACCGGCTTCAACAAGGTGCGCGAAATCATCGACCAGCGCTACAACCCGGGGCGCCACAACATTTATCTCTTCTACGCCTCCGACGGCGACAACTCCGTCGGCGACCACGCCGAGGCGCAAACGGCACTCACCGACATCGTTCAAAAGGCGTGCTACAGCGGCTACGTCGAGGTGGCCTCGGGCCTTTCGCGCCAGCTCGCGACCGAAACCGGGCGGCTGTTCGGCGAGCTCGCATCCGCGGGACAGCCGGCGGGCAGCTATGTCGTCAATGACTTCAACGACGTCTGGGGCGCAGTCCGGCATTTCTTCACGGCCGAGCAGGCCGCCCAGAACGGCGCCGTCCCCGAGGGCGCTCAGTGAGCGAGGCCGGCGGGGACTGGCAGAGCTACGTGCGGCGGCTCGAGGAGCTTGCGGCACGCTCGGGTCTCACGTTCTATCCGGTCGAGTTCGAGGCCGTCCCGGACAGCTTCATGATGGAGATCGCCGTCTACGGGCTGCCGGTGCGTATGCCGCACTGGTCGTTCGGGGTGCGCTACATCTATCAGCTCATCCAGCGCCACATGGGTCACTCGCGGATCTTCGAGGTCGTCTTCCCCGGCAACCCCGGACATGCGTACCTCGCCCAGAGCAACGGTCTCGCCGAGAACGTGCTCGTCACGGCGCACGTCCTCGGTCACGCCGACTTCGCACGCAACAACATGATGTTCCGGCGTTGCCAGGAGCAGGTGAGCGAGCACATCGTCGAGCACGCCGCGAGCCACGCCCGCCAGATCCAGCAGGCGATCGAGGCGCACGGCATGCAGAAGGTCGAATCCGTGCTCGATGCCGCGCTCGCTCTGGAGCAGCACATCGACGTGGATCAGAGGCTGCGGCGGGAGCGCTACCCCGAGTACCTCCCGGACGGCAAGACGCTCGTCGACGACGATTTCCGCCGCCGCTTCGCCGCACTCGATCCGGCAGCGGCCGCCGGCGCCTTCGACAGCCGCAAGCGCGCGCCCATTCCTCCGCACCCCGAGCGGGACCTGCTCTGGTTCCTCGCGAACTACGCTCCGGAGATGGAGAGCTGGGAGCGCGATATCTTTCTCGCCGTGCGCGAGGAGTCCTTCTACTTCTATCCGGTGTTCGCGACCCAGATCATGAACGAGGGCTGGGCCTCCTATTGGCACGCGCGCCTGCTTCGCGAGGCCGACTTCGTTCCGCAGCAAGCCTACCTCGATGCCATCAAGTGTCACTCCGACGTGGTGCGGCCGATCGCCGCCGGGCAGCAGGTTGCGCTCGCGATCAATCCCTACCACCTCGGGTTTTCGATGTGGGAGAGCATCGTCGAGAAGGAGGGGCTCGAGACGGCGCGGCAGATCATGCGCGAGGACGACGACTTCAGCTTCGTGCGCAATCACCTCGATCGCGATCTCGCCGAGGAGCTCGGCCTGTTCCGCTTCAACGCCCGCACCGACGGTCACGTCAAGGTGCTGGAGAATGACCTGGCAGAGCTTCAGGACACGCTCCTTGCTCCGAAGTACAACTTCGGCGCCCCCTCGGTGAGCGTCGTCCAGGTGCGCAACGACGGGACCCTCGAGCTCGAGCACGATCATGCCCTCGACGGCCGCGGCCTCGATCTGGAGCGCGGTCGCAAGGTGCTCGATTACATCCGGCGGATCTGGCGCAGGCCCGTTCTGCTGCGCACCGTGGATCAGAACGGGGCATCGCTCGAGCTGTCGGCCTCCTGAGTTCGCCCCGGACGAGGCATCGCGGGTTGCGGATGGGGGGTCGCAGGTGAGGAATGGGC
>JASHUC010000141.1 GCA_030040235.1 Gammaproteobacteria bacterium
GAGCTCTATGTCTCGAGCTCGACAGGCCAGGCGGTACAGCTCACCACGCGCCGCGAGCGCTTCTGGAACTGGCTTGGAGCCGTGCCGCACTGGCTGTACTTCGCGGACCTGCGTCATCGCGTCTGGCTGTGGAGCCAGGTCGTCATCGACACCTCCCTCATCGGTTGCTTCCTGACCGCAACCGGTCTTTACATCGGTGTGCGACAGCTGATATGCCGCCCACAGGGGCGCTGGTCACCGTATCGGGGCTTCAACCTCTGGCACCACCTCTCAGGCCTTCTCGTCGGCCTTTTCGTGTTGACCTGGGTGCTGAGCGGCCTTTTGTCGATGAACCCCTGGGGGCTGATGGAAAGCGCGGGCGCGGGAGCCGAGCGTGCGCAACTCCGCGGCGCCGCGATCAGCGGGGTGGAGCTGCGAGCGGCCTTGCAGCGGCTTGCGGCCGTAGCACCGGCCGGTGCCGTCGCGATCCAGAGCGCGCCAATTGCCGGAAAACTGTTCCTGATCGCCACTCACGCCGATGGCTCCCGGCGCCGGCTCGATGCGAACGGCGCACCCGCACTGCTCTCGCGCTCGGATCGGCGCTTCATCGCGGCGACCTTGCACGCCGGCCCCGAGGGCATGCGGTTGCTACGTCAGGAAGATGCCTATTATTTCGGCTTCCCCGGTGACCCCATCGAGTTGCCCGTCTGGCGCGTGCTGCCGCAGGACGGCACCGGACGGCGGTACTACGTCGACCCCGTCGCTGGCACCCTCATCGCGGATGTGGACCGCGCCGCACAGCACTATCGCTGGTGGCACGATGCGCTGCATCGCATGGATTTCATCGCCCTGATTCGCGGCCGGCCGCAGTGGGACGTGCTCATGTGGCTGTTGATGGGCGGCGTCACGGTGGTCTGTGTTACGGGCACGTACCTGGGATATCGACGACTCAGCTCATGAGTGCGCCGATGACCTTCTCGAGCAGCGGCTGCAATGATCTGGCGCTGAGTTCAGGACTGCGCACGACGCGAAACGCAAGACCTTCGAACAGACACTGAAGTAGCATGGCGCGCCCACAGGCTTGAGCCTCGGAGAGTCGTCTTCCCTCGGCGCGCGCGGCACGCTGAATGGCCACCGTCAGCTCCTTGCTCACGACCCGATCCTTGCTGCGTACCACCTCCAGGATCTCCGGGTCGCGTGCGGCCTCGGCGGTCAGCTCCAGGATCAGCGCCGCATTCATCGTGGGGTCGTCGCGGCGGCGCCAGCGCTCGAATGCCTCGAGCATGCGCGGACAGAAGTCCTGACGCGTATTGAGACGCTGCATCGCCCGGCAGCCATCGGTCTCCAGGTGGCGCTCGACGATCGCCCGCACGATCTCGTTCTTACCTGCGAAGTAGCGATAGATGAGTCCGGCGCTCATGCGGGCGGTTGCGGCAATGTGCGCCATGCTGGCGGCGTGAAAGCCGCGCTCGATGAAGCACCGCTCGGCGGCATCGAGAATGCGCGCGCGCTGGCGCTCGGCGCGCACGCCGGTCTTCGGCAAGCCGGCCTCGGGTGGCGCGGGACGGACGTGTCGCGCTTGCCTTGTGTCGGTTCTCATCGGGAGTTCTCCCGCCACCCGCCGCCGAGCGCCTTGTAGAGGCTGATGCGGTTCTCCTGCTGGGCGAGCTCGGTTGCGATCAGGCTCTGCTGGGCGGAGTAGTAACTGCGCTGCGAGTCGAGCACGTCGAGGTAGCTGTCGCGGCCTGCCTTGTAGCGCTGGCGCGAAAGATCGTAGGCGCGGCCCGTCGCGCCGACGAGCGCCTCCTGGGCCTCGCGTTCGCGCTCGAGCGTGCCCGTCAGCGCGAGCGCGTCGGCGACCTCGCGAAAGGCGGTCTGGATGGCCTTCTCGTACTGCGCAACGGCGATCGCCCGGTTGACCTTGGCCTCCGCCAGGTTCCCGAGCAGCTGGCCGCCGTGGAAGAGGGGCAGCGTGACCTGCGGTGAGTACGCCCAAGTGCCGGTGCCACCCGAGAACAGATTCGAGAACTGCGGGCTGATGCTGCCGATGTTGCCGGTGAGGTTGATGGCGGGGAAAAAAGCCGCCCGCGCCGCGCCGATGTCTGCGTTCGCCGCCCGCAGTGTGTGCTCCGCCTGAAGCACATCGGGCCGGCGCAGCAGCACCGTCGAGGGCAGCTCCGCAGGCAGTGCCGCGACGCCGAATGCGTGGTCATTGAGCGCATTGGGAAGATTCGAGCCCTCCACCGGGACTCCGGCGAGCAGGTTGAGCGCATCGATATCCTGGGCGATGTCGCCCTCGTACCGCGCCACGTCCGCGCGCGCCGACTCGACGGTCGTTTCGGCCTGGGCCACGTCGAGCCCCGAAACCTGGCCATGCTGATGCTCCTTGACCGTGATGTCGTAGGAGGATTGCTGGCTACCCAGCGTGTTCTGCGCGAGCTCGAGGAGTTGCCGGTCCGAGATCAGCGTGAGGTAGGCTTGCGCGACCTCGGCGATCAGGCTGAGCTGGGTACTGCGCCGAGCCTGGGACTGCGCAAAATACCGCTCGAGCGCGGCGTGGTTGAGGCTGCGCACCTCGCCGAAAAGGTCGAGCTCGAAGGACGACAGCGCAACGCCGGCCTGGTAGTACCCCGCCGTGATCGGAAAGCCGAACTCCGCGGGCGGCAGTTTCTCCTTGGTGTAGCCGCCGCTCGCATCGATCTGCGGAAGACTGTTCGCGCGCTGCACGAGGTACTCGGAGCGCGCCAGCTGGATGTCGAGCACCGCAACCCGCAGGTCGCGGTTATTGGCGAGCGCCGCGGCGATGATCTGCCGCAGATGGGGGTCGGCGAAGAACTCGCGCCAGCCGATATCCACCGCACTGCGCGCGCCGCCGATCGCGCCCGTACCCGGGGGAGCCTGGACCGTCGGCGTCGTCGGCGGAATCGGCCACTGCACCGGGACCGGCAGCGGCGGAGCGCGATAGCGCGGCTCGAGCGTGCAGGCCGTCAGGAGACAGGCGAGCGCCATGAGCGCGCCCGCGAGCGGCACACGGGCAGGTGCGCCGCACACTTCGGTGCCTGGACGGATCTGCATGCTCAACCCGCTCCGCTCGCCGCCGGCGGCCCGCGCTCCGTCGCGGCGCTCTCACGCAGGCTGTGAAACAGCCGCTGCACCGTGACGAAGAACACCGGGATGAAGAAGATGCCGAGGAAAGTGCCGGCGATCATCCCGCCGAACACGCCGGTGCCGATCGCGTGCTGCGCGCCCGCACTCGCACCCGATGCCATCGCGAGCGGCAGCACCCCGAACCCGAAGGCGATCGAGGTCATGAGAATCGGGCGCAGGCGATCGCGCACCGCGTGTAGCGTCGCCTCGACGATGCCGAGGCCGCTCTCCACGTACTCCTTGGCGAACTCGATGATCAGGATCGCGTTCTTGCAGGCGAGACCGATGGTGGTGAGCATCGCGACCTGGAAGTAGATATCCCGCTCGAGGCCGCGGAGTGCGGTGGCAACCACTGCCCCGATCACCCCCAGCGGCACCGCCAGGATGATCGCCGTGGGGATCGACCAGCTCTCGTAGAGCGCCGCGAGGCACAGGAATACGACCGCGAGCGACAAGCCGTAGAGCAGCGGCAGCTGCTCGCCCGCGACCTGCTCCTGGTAGGATTCGCCCGCCCAATCGACCGAGTAGCCTGGCGGCAGCTTCGCGGCGAGCTTCTCGATCTCTTGCATCGCCGTTCCGGAGCTCACTCCGGGACCGGCCTCCCCGTTGATCTCCACCGCGGAAGCATCGTTGAAGCGCACCAGCTGCGGCGGGCCGTAAGTCCAGTGCGTGGTGATGAGCGAGACGAGCGACACCATCGAGCCCGCGCCATTACGGACGTACCAGCGTCCGAAGTCGCCGGGCTGCATGCGGTAGGGTGCATCGGCCTGGATCATCACGTGCTTCACGCGGCCACGATCGACGAAGTCGTCGATGTAGCGGCCACCCCAGGCGAGC
>JASHUC010000142.1 GCA_030040235.1 Gammaproteobacteria bacterium
AGCCCCGAACCCGTATACGAGCAAATCATTCGACAGATCCAGTTGGCGGTTCAGGAGGGTCGACTGTCTCCGGGCACTCCACTGCCTTCGATCCGTCAACTCGCGGGCGATCTCGACCTCAATCCCAACACGGTCGCGCGGGCTTACCGCGCCCTGGAGACGAACCGCGTCATCCAAACGGCAGGGAGCCGAGGGACATTCGTTGGCAGCGACGCCCCCGGGCAGATCAGAACTCGAAATGGCCAGGACGCCGTGTTGCAGTTCACGGAGCTCATGACATCACTGATGAAGAAGGGCATGTCGGCCAGCCAGATTGAAGCTGCCTTTCGCAGTGCGATCCGAACGGTACGCGCGAAGGGGGCACCGTGAGTCCTTTCGCTCACATTCCGCCAAATCGTCGAACGAGGATAGGGTTATGATCACGTGGTTGGCTTATGGCCTCGCTCTAAGCCAGATTGTGCTGCTTTACGGCTTTTTCTTCCCGTTAGGCGTCCGGGCGACCCATGAGAGTTACCTCGCCAAAAACCGGCCGTGGATCGAGGATCATCCCACCTTTCGAGAGCGATTCCATCCGCGCTGCTCGATCTGGCTCTCCTACGTCCTCGGATCAGCCTGGGTCGTGCTGCTCAGCTTCCTCTTCTTCCCCCCGATCGAGCGGGCCTGGCTGCTCCATTCGATCTTCTTCCCCCAAGCGGTATTCCTCTATCCCGTACTTCTCTTCGCTCTCGTGGTGCTCGGTTACATCGGCATCGAGCACTTTCGCCTCTACCGGCAGATCCCGCTCGCCGCCAAGCGGCGCGCATCGTTGATTCGCCGGGAACTGCGCGACTTTTTGAATCCGGGATGGACGTACCTGGGCTATCTCGTGTTGGCCGGGATCGTCGCCGTCAACGGCGTTGCATGGTACCGCGGCGTCGTCGATCGGCGAGGGGCTCTGCCCGGCGCGATGGCCGCAATCGTCTGCGCCGCGAGCGCTGCGGTCATGTTGAGAGTGAGTCTACGGCGAAAAGACAGTCAGTTTGATGAGCTGTTCGCGACCTCCTTTCGGAAGTTCGAAGTGATTCTGGAACATGGTTTGCTGTACTTCGGCGTGCTGATGAGCGGCCTCGCCACCCTACACTTCGTGGGCCATGTCGCGGCGCCTTCGCCGGTCACCGAAATACTTGCGGTGAGCGTGGCATTGCAGCTCATAGTCCTTTACGTTGTGCTCGGTATGCCATTTCATCGCAGAGGAAATCCTCCAAGCTCCGGCGGGGGAATACGATCGTCACTTGGGGAGAACCAGCGGGCCGGATAAACGAGCGGCAGCGGCCCTGACCGCCGGGGGTGCGACGTGAACGTGCGGCACGGCCGCTGCCGAACGGTCGCCAACTCGAGGCGCTGGACCGCTATCTCACGCGGGCGCGGCACCAGGAGCGCTCGCCAGCCCAAACGCAGCATTGATTCAGAGTCTCGCTCGCCGGAGTGGCTATCGAGCCTCGATTTGTGGAGCGACGAATGAGAATCGTACTGCCTGCCGCAGCCATCAGCGCCCTCTTCATGACCGCACCGGTGTTCGCTGCACCCTGCGCCGGCCTAACCGCCTTGAAATTGCCGGCCACCACGATCACAGCGGCTGAGGTCGTCCCTGCCGGAGCTTTCAGGCCGCCCGGGCTGCGGCCGGATGCACTGCCTGCCGATGAGCTGCGAGCCTTCGAGCGCCTGCCCGCGTTCTGCCGTGTCGAGGGGGTCATCGCGCCCTCGAGCGATTCGCACATCGAGTTCGAGGTATGGATGCCGCTGAGCGGCTGGAACGGTAGGTACCTCGGCGTCGGCAACGGCGGGTTTGCAGGCAGTCTCATGTACTGGGCGCCCGACATATACACGAGCAACGTCCCCACTGTGCAGTCCGCCTTGATGGCCGGGTATGCGACTTCCTCCACGGATACCGGGCATGAGGCGGCATCATCGAGTGACGGCAAGTGGGCACTGGGCCATCGCGAGAAGATCATCGACTACGGCTACCGTGCCGTGCACGAAACCGCAGAGACGGCCAAGGCGATCATTCGCACCTTCTATCGCCGTGCTCCGGCGCATTCGTACTTCGACAGCTGCTCGAACGGCGGCCGGCAGGGGCTGATGGAAGCGCAGCGTTATCCCGCGGACTACGACGGAGTGATCGCCGGCGCGCCCGCAGCGGCGATGACTCATCTTGTCGCCGGAGTCGAGTGGGACATCCAGGCCACCGAGAAGGACCCCGCCAGTTACATTCCGGCGAACAAGTGGCCAGCGGTCCAAGCGGCGGTATTCGCGCAGTGCGACGCCCGCGACGAGCTAAAGGACGGGCTGATCGAGGATCCGAGGCGGTGCGATTTCAAGCCGAGTGTGCTCCTGTGTCACGGACCGGAGTCCCCGAGCTGCCTGACGGCGCCGCAGATTACGGCGCTGGAGAAGCTCTATGCCGGTCCGCGCGATTCGCACGGCAGGCAGATCTCCCCTGGGTTGGTGCCGGGAGGTGAGGCTCTCGGCGTTTCGGGCCGCGCTCCCGGCCAGAGCGCTATCGATGGCCTCGCTCAGCGCTGGGCCGAGCTCCTGCAGAGTCCTGACCGGGACTGGCTGACCGACAACGTGGAGCACGACGCAGATCGCTTCGACGCAACATTGGGGCAGATCCTCAATGCCACGAATCTGGATCTGACGGCCTTCGAGACAAGAGGCGGCAAGCTGATCCTCTTCCAGGGCTGGAGCGATCCAGTGATTTCGCCACTCGCGACCATCGATTACTACCAGAGCGTGATCGCCCGGCTGGACCGCGCGAACGCCGAGCGCTTCACCCGTCTCTACATGGTTCCGGGCATGCCGCATTGCTTTGGAGGATCGGGGCCGAACACATTCGGCACCCCGATGCTGAGCGCTCTCGACCGCTGGGTGGAGAAGGGCGTTGCGCCGCGGGCGATCGTCGCCACGAAATACCGGACGAACGGTGATCTGGCGAGCGGCATTGCGCGCACGCGTCCGCTGTGTCCCTATCCTCAGGTTGCGCGCTTCAAAGGAACGGGGAGCATCGATGTGGCGGCGAACTTCGCCTGCCGCACGCCGCCCCGATGATTGGGCCGTCCGCGCCAGAGAAAGGCGATTGCATGAAAGGGTTGTGGCTCGGCGCGACGGTCGCTGCGGTTGCGCTGCTGTGTGTACGGCCGGCGGCCGCGCAGATCGGAATCGTCTCGGTGACGGGTGGGCGAGTGGAAGGCGTCACGGCCGACGGCGTCACCTCGTTCAAGGGCATCCCGTTCGCGGCGCCGCCCGTCGGTAACCTGCGCTGGCGGGCCCCGCATCCGGTCAGGGCGTGGAGCGGCATCAAGAAGGCCGACCACTTCGCACCAAGCTGCATGCAGGATCCGATGTGGGCACCGATCCTTGGATCTCCGCCCGCCCTCAGCGAGGATTGTCTGTATCTTAACGTGTGGACGCCCGCCCGCTCGGCCCGCGCGCGGCTGCCGATCATGGTGTGGGTCTACGGCGGTGGCCTCACCCAGGGTACGACGAGTGCTCCGGTGTACGAGGGTACGCATCTCGCGGGCAAGGGCGTTGTTGTGGTCAGTGTCGCCTACCGGCTTGGTGCGCTCGGCTTCCTGGCCGATCCCGAGCTCAGCGGCGAATCGCCTTATCACGTTTCGGGAAACTATGGCGTGCTCGATCTGATAGCGGCTCTGCGATGGGTCCGGACGAACATCACGAAGTTCGGCGGCGACCCGTCGAGGGTGACGATCTTCGGCGAGTCGGCCGGTGGGAGCCTCGTGGCCGTGCTCGCCGCCTCGCCTCTTGCGAAGGGTCTGTTCCAGCGCGTGCTCTCGGAGAGCGGTGTCATATCCGGGGATGGCGGCCCCTCGATCTGGAGCAACATGCTCGCGGCCGAAACCACCGGAGAGCACTTTCTGGCGAAGCTCGGCGTGCGCAACATTACGGCGGCCCGCGCGCTTTCGGCGGAAGCGCTCGTGAAGGCACTGGGAGAGCGCCAAATATTACCGGTGATCGATGGCCACCTGCTGCAGGGCAACTTATATGAGCTCTTTCAGGCGCACCGATTCAGCGACACTCCGCTACTGCTCGGCACGAACTCCGATGAGGGTAGAATGTTCGTGGCGCCGGGCGCCACGCCGGCACGGTTCGAAGCGCAGGTCCGGAAGCAATTCGGCTCCGATGCCGACGCGATTCTCGCCCTCTATCCTCATACGACCAACGCCGAGGCCGAGCAAGCCACGAGAGACGTGGAGCGGGACTCCCTGTTGGCGTGGAGCGCCTGGGCCTGGGCGAACCTGTATTCAAGGAAGGACAACGATGACGTCTATCTATACTACTTCGATCGCTACTCGCCCCAGGCACCGCTCGGACCTACCCATAGCGCCGAGATCGGCTACGTCTTCGGCAATCTCGTGAGCACCGTGAAGGACGCGCCCTTTGCTTTGAGTGGTCCGCCAGGACCTGCCGACATTGCTCTGTCGAAGCTGATTCAGAGTTACTGGGTGAATTTTGCGCGAACCGGTGACCCCAACGGTCCCGCGCTCCCGCACTGGCCCGCCTTCAGCTCATCGTCCCAGCGAGTCATGTATCTCGACGCCCATCCCCATGCCGGCCCGGTGCCGAACCTCAAGAAGCTCAAAGCCCTCGATGCCTACTTCGCGTGGCTGCGGGAAGAGGCGAAGAAGAAGCAAGCGAACTGACGCGCGCGATGACCCATAACCAACGCCAACTTACGCCGAGAGCACCGATGTCGACACAACCTGCGCCACCTGCCTCATCCTTGACGACCGCGGTTCCCCAAAGCGAGCTCAACAGGTTCGTCAGCCTCTTCGCGGGACTCGGCATCTCGAGCTGCACGCAGTTGATCGCGGACTTCGGCATCGCGGATGCGCTCGGAGACAGCCCAGCTACGGCCGCCGAGCTCGCGGCGAAACTCGGCGTCAACGCCGACGCGCTCGGCCGCGTCATGCGCTGTGCCGTCACTTTCGGCGTCTTCGAGGATCTGGGCGGCGGCCGATTCCGACACACGACCCGGTCACGCCTCCTGCGCAGTGATCACCCGCAGTCGCTGCGCAGTGCCGCCCGCATCATCGGACCGAGCTGGCCCGTGTACGCAGCGCTCGATCACTCACTCCGCACGGGACGTCCGGCAGTCGAGGCCCTCGCGCCAGGAGGCGTCTGGGAATGGCTGAGAGCTCATCCACACTTCGCAAAGATCTTTGACGAGACCATGGCATCCTCGGCGGGCGCCCACCTCACCACTCTGCTCGACGCGTACGATTTCTCGGGGCTCCAATCCATCGCCGACATCGGCGGCGGGCGGGGACATCTGCTGCGGGCCGTACTCGACCGTGTGCCCGAGGCGACGGGCACGCTCTTCGATCAGCCCGCCGTGGTCGATCCGGTGCGCAGCCGCGCCGCGGAGCGCATGAGTATCGTCGGAGGCGACTTCTTCAAGGATCCCCTGCCGCGCGCGGACGCCTACCTGCTCATGCGTGTGATTCACGATTGGGACGATGACCAGGCGGCCTCGATCCTGCGGAACGTGCGCCGCGCAGCGCCCCCTCGGGGCAAGCTGCTGCTGATCGAGGCGTTGTTGCCGCAGACCTCACAACCCGTGCACGAGACGGCCTCGTGGCTTGCGTGGCCCACTTTCATGGACCTCAACATGCTCGCGTGGAGCGGCGGGCGGGAGCGCACGCGCGATGAATATGAGAGGCTCCTCGGTGCAGGTGGCTGGCGCCTCGAGCGCGTGGTGCCGACCGAAACGCACATGTCCATGCTCGAAGCCGCGCCCGCCGAGGAATGACCGTGGCGGTCGGCAGTCATCCCAAAGCAATGACAAGCCGGGGCAAGGCGCGCACGCGGTGAGCGATGACCTTCACAGGGGGGACTCCGATGCTGAATTCATGGCTTGCCGCAGCGCTCGCTACCATTGCGTTGGTGTGCGTGCGGCCGGCGGCTGCACAGGTCGGCATCGCCTCGGTGACGGGCGGACGCATGGAAGGCGTGACGGCCGACGGCGTCACCTCGTTCAAGGGGATCCCCTTCGCGGCGCCGCCCGTCGGCAATCTGCGCTGGCGGGCCCCGCAGCCATGAGCGAGGATTGCCTGTACCTCAATGTGTGGACGCCGGCAAAGTCTGCCGGCGCGCGGCTCCCGGTGATGGTCTGGATCTATGGCGGAGCCTTCCGCGAGGGGATGACGAGTCAGCCCGTCTACGATGGGACGCACGTCGCTCAGAAGGGCGTCGTTGTTGTCAGCCTCGCGTACCGCCTCGGCGTGTTCGGCTTTCTCGCCGATCCGAAGCTCAGCGCCGAGTCGCCCCATCACGCTTCGGGCAACCAGGGCCTGCTCGACATGATCGCCGGGTTGAAATGGGTGCGGAGAAACATCGCGCAATTCGGCGGAAACCCCTCGCGAGTCACCCTCTTTGGAGAGTCCGCCGGAGCAATTTCCGTGGGCGCGATCGCCCAGTCGCCGCTCGCGAAGGGGCTCTTTCAACGCGCGATCGGGGAGAGTGGAAGCGCCCTGGATGACCTGTTCCACGACCTGTTCCACGAATTCGTTCCGTTGCCACAGGTAGAACGGTACGGCCAGCAGCTTCTCGCCAAGTTGGGAGCGACGAGCATCGCGGCGGCCCGCGCGATCGATGCGCAGATATGTCTTCGACAATCTCGGGACCCTCATCCACACCGACGCCAAGGTGACTTTCCCTGCTGCGGCCACCGACCCGGCGCTCGCCGCGATGATCAGTCGCTACTGGGTGAACTTCGCGAGGACAGGCAATCCCAATGGTCCCGGACTGCCGCACTGGCCGGCCTTCAACGACCCATCGCAGCGGGTCATGGTGTTCGACGCTCACCCCTCGGCACGGCCGCTGCCGAACCGTCGCCAGCTCGAGGCGCTGGACCGCTATTTCACGTGGGCGCGGCAGCAGGAGCGCTCGCCAGCCCAAACGCAGCATTGATTCAGAGTCTCGCTCGCCGGATGTCTATCGAGCGCCGATTTGTGGAGTGAAGAATGAGAATCGTACCGCCGGCCGTGGTCATCATCGCCCTCTTCACGACCGCACCGGTGTTCGCTGCACCCTGCGCCAGCCTCACCGCCTTGAAATTGCCGGCCACCACGATCACAGCGGCTGAGGTCGTCCCTGCCGGAGCTTTCAGGCCGCCCGGGCTGCGGCCGGCCGCAATGCCTGCCGATGAGCTGCGAGCCTTCAAGCGCCTGCCCGCGTTCTGCCGCGTGCAGGGGGTCATCGCGCCCTCGAGCGATTCGCACATCGAGTTCGAGGTGTGGATGCCGGTGAGCGGCTGGAACGGCAAATACCTGGGTGTCGGCAACGGCGGGTATGCGGGGAGCATCACGTATTGGCGGCCCGGCGTGACCACGAGTAATGATCCCACTCTACAGTCCGCC
>JASHUC010000143.1 GCA_030040235.1 Gammaproteobacteria bacterium
GCTCGGCACTCGCGAGCCCGAGCTCTATGGCGCCGACACGCTCACCACGATCGAGCAGCGCTCGGCCGCCGTCGCCGCAGAGTCGGGCCATGAGCTCGTCGCGTTCCAGAGCAATGCCGAGCATCTGCTCGTGGAGCGCGTTCACCAGGCGGCCCGCGAAGGCATTGCCTGCCTCATCATGAATCCCGGCGCCTTCACCCACACGAGCATCGCGCTGCGGGACGCCGTGCTCGCCGTCAGCCTGCCGTTGATCGAGGTGCATCTCACCAACACCCAGGCGCGCGAGCCATTCCGCCGCCAGTCCTACTTCTCCGATATCGCGGTGGGCTCGATCACGGGTCTCGGCGCCTTCGGCTATGAGCTCGCCGTGCGTGCCGCGGCGAATCACCTCGCGCGCTCGGCCTGAGCGCCGCTCGAGCGGCTCGCGTCACAAACGAACAATCGAATTCGATAGGGGAGCACTTCGGGCATGGATATTCGGAAAGTCAAAAAACTGATCGAGCTGCTGGAGGAATCGGGCATCGCCGAAATCGAGATCAAGGAAGGCGAGGAGGCGGTGCGGATCAGCCGCCTTCCGCACACCACCGCAGTGATGCAGATGCCTGCACCGATCGCCATGCCGTCCAGCTCGGCTCCCGCTCCCGCGACGGCGCCCGCCGGCCGGGAGGAGGCGCCGGCGAGACCGCGCCCGAACGAGCACGTCGTGACCGCTCCGATGGTCGGCACCTACTACGCCTCGCCGACGCCCGGCGGCAAGCCCTTCGTCGAGATCGGCGACGAGGTGACGGTCGGCCAAGTGCTCTGCATCATCGAGGCCATGAAGATGATGAACCAGATCGAGGCCGACAAGGCCGGCAAGATCACCTCGATCATGGCCAAGAACGGCGATCCGGTCGAGTTCAGTCAGCCCTTGTTCGTCATCGAATAGCCCGCCGCATGCTCGAGAAAGTCGTCATCGCCAATCGCGGCGAGATTGCGCTGCGAATTCTGCGTGCCTGTCGCGAGCTCGGCATCAAGACGGTGGCCGTCCATTCGACCGCGGACTACAGCCTCAAGCACGTGCTGCTCGCGGACGAGTCGGTCTGCATCGGGCCGCCTGCCTCCGCGCTGAGCTATCTGAACATGCCGGCGATCATCAGCGCCGCCGAGGTCACCGACTCGGTCGCCGTTCATCCCGGCTACGGCTTTCTTTCCGAGAACGCCGACTTCGCCGAGCGCGTGGAGAAAAGCGGCTTCGTCTTCATCGGGCCGAAGGCCGAGACCATTCGCGCGATGGGCGACAAGGTGTCCGCGATCCGCGTGATGAAGCAGCACGGCGTCGCCTGTGTGCCGGGCTCCGACGGTCCCCTGAGCGCAGACCACGAGGAGAACCTCCGGATCGCGCGCGACATCGGCTATCCGGTGATCATCAAGGCATCGGGCGGGGGTGGCGGCCGGGGCATGCGCGTGGTTCACAGCGAGGCCTCGCTCCTCAACGCCATCAACATCACGCAGGCGGAGGCTCTCGCCGCCTTCGGCAACGACCAGGTCTACATGGAGAAGTTTCTCGAGCGGCCGCGGCACATCGAGTTCCAGGTTCTCGCCGATCATCACGGCAATGTCATCCACCTCGGCGAGCGCGACTGCTCCATGCAGCGGCGCCATCAGAAGGTGATCGAAGAGGCCCCCGCGCCGGGCATCACCGCCCGCCAGCGCCGGATGATGGGCGAGCGCTGCGTCGAGGCGTGCCGCGCCGTCGGCTACCGCAGCGCCGGAACGCTCGAGTTCCTCTATCAGGACGGGGAGTTCTACTTCATCGAGATGAACACGCGCATCCAGGTCGAGCATCCCGTCACGGAGGCCATCACCGGGATCGACCTCGTGAAGGCCCAGCTGCTGGTCGCGGCCGGCGAGAAGCTGCCGTACGTGCAGAGCGACGTTCAGATCCGCGGTCACGCCATCGAGTGCCGGATCAATGCCGAGGACGCCAAGACCTTCGTGCCCTCCCCCGGCACCATCCGGCTGTGGCACGCGCCGGGCGGCCCCGGCGTCCGGGTGGACAGCCACGTCTACTCGGGTTACAGCGTCCCGCCGCACTATGATTCACTCATCGGAAAAGTGATCGCTCATGCCGAGACGCGCGAGGCGGCCATCGCGCGCATGAAGAACGCGCTTGCCGAGATGGTCATCGAAGGCATCAACACCAACGTCGCCCTGCACCAGGAGATCTTCAACCATGCCGCCTTCCGCGCGGGTGGCCAGGACATTCACTATCTCGAGCGGCGCCTCGGGCTGAAATGAGTCTGACGGCCTAGCGCCGCCCCTTGCACCTCCTCGGGCGAGCACTCGTGCCGTTCCTCACGCTTTCGTTCGATCTCGGATCACTCGATGCGGATGCTGCGGAGGCGGCGTGTTTCGCGGCCGGGGCCATGGCCGTGACCCTCTCCGATGCGCGCGACGATGCGGTGCTCGAGCCCGCCCCGGGAGAGGTGCGGCTGTGGCCCGCGACGCGCCTCGAAGCGCTCTTCCCTGGGGATGCCGATTCGAGCACCGCGGCCTGCGCGATCGTCACCGCGCTCGGACTCGAGCCGGACGCCATCGACACGGCACTCCTCGCCGACCGCGCGTGGGAGCGCGAATGGCTCGCACACTTCCACGCGATGCGATTCGGACGCCTGTGGGTCGCCCCGCACCATGAGCGGCTCGATGCCGATGCGCTCGCCGTCCGGCTCGAGCCCGGCCTGGCATTCGGCACCGGCACTCATCCGACGACCGCCATGTGCCTCAGGTGGCTCGGCGGGCATCTCGAGCCCGGGGCCCGCGTTCTCGATTACGGCTGCGGTTCAGGCGTACTCGGGCTCGCCGCGGCCAAGCTCGGAGCCGGGCGCGTCGAGTGCTTCGATATCGATGCGCAGGCGCTCATCGCCACGGCAGCGAATGCGGAGCGCAACGGCGTTGCCGGCCGCCTGCGCGTGGTCACGCACGAGGAGGAGCTCACGGCCAGGGTGGACCTGCTCGTCGCCAACATTCTCTCCGCCACGCTCTGCGCGCTGGCTTGGCGGTTCGCCGCGCTCGTGCGCACCGGCGGTCAGCTCGTGCTTGCGGGGCTGCTCGCCGGGCAGACGGATGAGGTGACACACGCTTATCGCACGTGGTTTGATATGGGCCGCTTCGACGCGCGCGAGGGTTGGGTGGGTCTGGCAGGTGTGCGTACGGCGCGCGCCGATTGAGAAATGTTCACCGTTTGCCCGAAGTGCAGCCTCAAGCTCGTTGTCACGGCCGCAGATCTGCGCGTCGCCCAGGGCTATGTGCGCTGCGGTCGCTGCACGAACGTGTTCAACGCGCTGATCGGACTCTCCGACGAGCAGCAGGCAGTGCTGGCGCGCGAAACTGCCGCGCTCGAGAGCGGTGAGGCGCAGCGGCCCGCCGGTGAGGCTTCGCCGGCCGGTCGCGACGAGCGCCCTCCCGCGGCCGACACCGTAACCGACGCCGCACTCGAATTTGATCCCTCCCAGACCGATGTCTCCGAGGTCTTTATCGAGCCGCAGCTCGACGAAAGCGGTGAGACGGGCAATTTCGAATCGATCGT
>JASHUC010000144.1 GCA_030040235.1 Gammaproteobacteria bacterium
CCCGGAGGATTTTCTCCGAAACCTCTGCCGACAGTGGCGCTCCGCTTCCCTGCTTGCGACTGAGCGTACGGCGGGCCACCCCGAGCTTCTGCGCCAGCAAGGAGCTGGACAGCCCGAGCGTCGCGGCGACCCCGTCGAACATGCTGCCCGGCAGGCCTCGCCGAACTCCGGCGAGAACTTCCCTTGTGGGCCGCTGGACAAGCGAAAAAGCAGAGCGCATCGGCAGAACTCTGGCCAAATGGCCCCACTGATTAGGCCACGAGGCCACTATACGCTGCGACGACCTCGCTCACAACGACCGGAGCTCGCATCCCCGACAAGGGTCACTCCGTGTTCTTATGACCCGAATGAGCTCATCGTCGCGACCGGGCCATTCTTTGCACGTAGACCGCAGAGTCTATGTGTCCGACACCCCCGAGGTCGAATGGCGGCTCGGGGGAAGCCGTGTGGTCTCGGGCAGGAATCAGACGAGCCGATGTGCGCTGATCGGCAGCGAACGCAAGCGCTTGCCCGTCGCGGCGAATAGGGCGTTACACACCGCGGGGGCGACCGGCGGCACCGCGGCTTCGCCGATGCCGCCCGGTGCGGCATCGCTTGGGATGATGTGCACGTCGATCTCGGGAGCCTCGTTGAGCCGCAGCACGCGGTACGCATTGAAGTTGCTCTGCTCCACGCGACCTTCGTGCAGGGTGATGTTTCCCCAGAGCGCCGCGGAAAGGCCGTACACGATGCCGCTCTCGATCTGAGATTCGACGATGCGGGGATTGACCGTCTGCCCGCAGTCCACGACACAGGTGATCCGGTGGATCCTCGGCTGACCGCGCTCGATGGACACCTCCGCCACCTGAGCGATGAGCGAGGAGTAGGCCTCCATGAAAGCGATCCCTTGATGGCGGCCCTGGGGAGCATGACCCCAGCCTGAGCGCTCGGCGAGCACCGTGAGCAGCCGGGTGTGACGCGGCTTGCCCGCCAGATGCCGCAGGCGAAAATCGACGGGATCGCTCGAGGCTGCGGCCGCAAGCTCGTCGATGGAGCTCTCGATCGCGAAGCAATTCGGCGTATGACTCACCGAGCGCCAGTAGCCGACCTCGATGCCGATCTCCTGGCGCGTGTACCGCAGGCCGAAGTTGGGCACCGCATAGGGGAAGTTCTGCACATACTCGATGACCGAATCGAACGGATCCTTGTTCGTGGGATCCCAGCGCGCGGTGATCGAAGGGCTCACGATGTGCAGCGACCAGGCGAGCAGCCGGCCTTCCCCATCGAGGCCTGCGGTCACTTCCTCGCGCGCCGGCGGGCGGAAAAGATCGTGCGTGATGTCGTCTTCGCGCGTCCAGATGAGTTTCACCGGCGCACCGGCCGCCTTCGAGGCGCTGACTGCGGCGGGCACGAAATCGACCTCCAGCCGCCGGCCGAAGCCCCCGCCGAGAAACGTGGTGTGCACGTTCACCTGCTCGGGCTTCAAGCCCGCAGCCGTCGCGGCCGCCAGCTGCGTCATCTGTTGCGCCTGGGTGCCGACGTACACATCGCACGCCTCCGCCTTCACGTCGGCAGTGCAGTTCATTGGCTCCATGGTGGCGTGGGCGAGAAGCGGCAGCTCGTAAACCGCTGCGAAGGTCTTGGCCGCTCGCGTGAGCGCCTCCGCCGCGTTGCCTCCCTTCAGAGCGGCGGCCACATCATCGCTCCTGAGCGCCGAGGCTCCCGGCTTGGCGGCAGCTTTCTCGAGCAGCGACCCGATCGCTGCATTGTCGAGGCTCGCATTCGGGCCCGGATCCCACGAGATCCGCAGCGCATCTCGCGCCTTGCGGGCTTGCCAGAAGTGATCCGCGATCACGAGGACGCCGCCTTTCGTGGGCAGAACCCGGCGCACGCCGGGGAGCGCGAGCGCCGCGGAAGGATCGAGCGCTGCGACCTTACCACCCAGGGTGGGACAGAACGCGATGACGGCATAGAGCATGCCGGGAAGTTGAACGTCCAAACCGAATTGCGCGCTGCCGTCGACCTTGGAAGGCGTGTCGAGCCGCGGCGAGGGCTTTCCGATCAGGCGAAACCGCGCGGCCTCCTTGAGCGCGGCCTCCTTCGGCACCGGCAGTTTCGCGGCCGCCTCGGCAAGCTCGCCGTAACTCGCCATTCTGCCGTGAGCGCCCACGACCTTGCCGTCGATCGCCCGACACTCGCCGGGATCGAGGCGCCAGCGTTTGGCCGCGGCGGCAATCAACATCTCGCGTGCCTGGGCCCCCGCTTTGCGCAGCTTCTCCCAGGCTTCCGCAACGCTGTTGCTCGTTCCGGTGACCTGACCTCCGTTCTGCGCATTGACGTACGAGGGGCCGACGGGTGCCGCCACGATCCTGATCCGGGAGAGCTCGATCTCGAGCTCCTCGGCGATGAGCGCCGGCAGTGCGGTGTAGACGCCCTGGCCCATCTCCGAGCGATCGACGAGAACGGTGATGGAATCATCGGCGCCGATCCGCAGCCACGCATTCAGCTCGCGGCTTGTCCGCCGCGCAGCGCGCGTCGCTCCAGAGGCGGCGGGAAGTGTCAGGGCGAGCACGAGGCCTCCGCCGATGAAAGCCGCGCGTTGCAGAAATTCCCGCCGCCCGCTCACGAGGGTTCGTACCGCCGTGGAGCCCGGTCCGCGCGTAGCAGCTCGGCTGCGCGATGCACCGCCTTGCGAATGCGCGCGTAGGTCCCGCACCGGCAGATGTTGCCGGAGAGCGCATCGTCGATCTGCGCATCGCTCGGGGTGGGATGATCACGCAGCAACGCGACCGCCACCATGATCTGACCTGATTGGCAGTAGCCGCATTGAGGTACGTCGAGCTCGATCCACGCTCGCTGCACCGGGTGACTTCTATCCTTGGAGAGGCCCTCGACGGTCGTGACGCTCTTGCCCTGGAGCGCACCCAGGGGCAGCACGCACGAGCGAACCGCCACGCCGTCGAGATGCACCGTACAGGCACCACAGAGCCCGGCGCCACACCCGAACTTGGTGCCGGTGAGCCCCAGATGGTCGCGCAGCACCCACAGGAGCGGGGTGCCGGCATCGGCCTCGATGCTCCGCGTCACCCCGTTGACGGTGAAGGTGACCATGCCTCAACCCGCCCCCTGCCGGAGTTAAGTCCGAGGAGCCGCGCCCCGCAACTTAAGCGGTGTAACTGTCGCGCTTCTGCAGCCGGTGCACGATCTCACGCGGATAGATTCCGGTGTGTCGCGTGATCGACTCGATCTGCAGCCGCTCGGCTGGGAACGCCTCATCCGGAGAGGACGTCAGGATCGCATTGAAGCGCTCCTCCATCCCGTCCTTGAACTCCGGGTGCGAGAGGATGAAGAGGTCGTTGTTGCGAATCCCGTTGAGCACCCGCTCACCGGCCTCGAGTGGATGCATCACCGCGTTGGCGAAATTGGGACGGCGGCGCCCGCCGGGGGGCGCGGGCCGCGGGTGCTCCCGCGCCATCTCCGCCAGATACGGATTCTGCTCGCCGGTGCCGAAATAATTGTCAGTCGCGACCGCGCCGGGGCAGAACACCGAGGTGCCGACGTTGGTGCTCTCGAGCTCGATGCGCAGCGCCTCCATGATGCCGACGACCGCGAACTTCATGGTGGTGTAGATGCCGGCGGTGACGGCTGGCAGCAATCCGCTCATCGAGGAGGTTGCCACGAACTGGCCGCCTTCGTTGTGCTCCTTCATGTGCGGCAGGACTACCGAGACGCTGTGATAGATCGCCATCACATCGACATCGAAAGAGTTCTGCCATTCCTCAGCGCTCGAGGCCGTCACCGGGTGCAGCGTCTTGATGCCGGCGTTATTGACCACCGCGTGCAGCTTGCCGTACTTGCCCTTCACCGCCTCGAGCATCTGCACCCAACCGTCGCGGCCGACCACGTCGTGCTTGACGGGAAAGACGGGGGCGCCCTTGTTGAAGAGGGGCAACGCAGCCTCCAGGCGCCTCGGGTTGCGATACCCGATGACGACGTTCATGCCCGCATTCGAGCACGCCCGGGCAATACCGAGTCCGATACCGTCCGATGCGGCGGTGACGTAGACGGTCTTGCCGGCGACCTCCCTGAGGGGAGGCGGTTGAGAGAACTTCGGCTCGGGCGGTCTCGGGGGCCGGCCACCCTGGGGCGGCGGCGGTGCCCCGCCGCTCTGCTGCGCCGCTGCGGGCGAACCTGCACTGAAGGCCGCCAGCAGCGTTGCTGCGCCCGCCCCTGCGGCGAGCGTGCCGAGGAATCTGCGCCGATCGCTCACCTCCGGATCGATCTCCGTCGGCTCTTCGCTTTCTGGTTTCGTGGCCATATATCCTCCGGGGTCGCGTTCCTGAATAGTATCGCCTGGATCCGGCGGCAAGTGCAGCCGGTTAAGATACGCCTGCCATTGTTTCCCAAGGGGAGAACCAGAATGAAAGCTCGTGGGATTCCCGACCTTCATCGTCGCGCCCTGCTCAAAGCCACCGCGGCCGCAGCCGCCCTGAGCTCCCTTCCGGAGGCCATGCGCGTTGCGCGGGCGGCCGGCCGGGCCATGAAGATCGGCGTCATCGGCTCAGGCCACGTGGGCAGCAATCTCGGGCGCGTGTGGGCGCAGGCGGGCAATGAGGTGATGTTCGCCTCCCTCGATCTCGAGAACGACAAGAAGCTCGCTGCCGACATCGGGCCCAACGCCCGTGCAGGCACGCCGCGCGAGGCGGCCGCCTTCGGGCAGGTGCTCTTGTTCGCGGTTCCGTACAGGGCTCTGCCCGAGCTCGGCAAGAGCCTGGACGGCCTGTTGGAGGGCAAGGTCGTCATCGACGCCTCCAACCCCTTCCCCGCTCGCGATGGCGCCATTGCCACTCAGGCGCTCGAGAAGGGCGCGGGACTTACCGATGCGCAGTTGCTGCGGGGTGCCTTCATCATCCGCGCCTTCAACGCGGTGCCTGCGGCTCACATGGGCGAGGCGCACGAAAACCCGGGGCAGTTCGGTATGCCGATCGCAGGCGATAAGAGAGCGATCGATGTGGCCTCGCGCCTGATCCGCGAGATCGGCTACGAGCCCGTCATCGTCGGCGGCCTCGATATGGGCAAGTATCTGAGGCCGGGGACGCCGCTTTCGGGGGAGCACACCCCGGATGAGATCCGAAAGATCGCGGCCTCTCTGAAGCCTTGACTCAAGGGGGTGCGCCGGCCGCCTGCGCTGACCGGCGCCAGATCCCTACTGTTGACCGTGAAGTGCCGCCGGCGCAGGCGCCGCTGCACCGGAGCCGGGCGCCGAAGGTGATGGAGGGCCGGCCGGAGCCGCGGGACCCGCCCCACCGAACGGCGTGCACCGCGCTCGCCCGCCCCGGCGCCTACCCGGGAATCCGAAACTCGACCGCGGCTCCTTCTTCGCCTCATTCGCAAGGTGCACCACGTACGCGCGGATCGCCTCGGCATCCTGCGGCGTGAGCATCTTGCGGAACGACACCATGCCGTCGTCTTGCAGGGCGCCGTCGATGACGATCACCTTGAACGCGGCGGAGGTCCAGAGCGCGCTCGCATAGCGCAGATCCGGGAACAGGCTGCTCACCCGCGCGGCGTCGCTCGCCCCGTGGCAGCTCGCGCAATGCGCGGTGTACTGCGCCTCGCCGCGGGCGAGGAGCGCCGCGCTGCCGAAGTCCGGCGGCGGGTTGAGCGCCGGAGGCGTGAAGGGCTTGATCGGCGGGAGCGTCGCCGTGCCGTCGAGCTTATAGACCAGCAGGCGCGCGTAGTTCGGCTGCCAGTAGGATCCGCCGAATCCGCCGGCTCCGCCGGCCACCGCCGCGACGTACTGGACGCCATCGACCGCGTAGCTCACCGGACCACCCACGATCTGGGCCTGCGAGTCCACCGACCAGACTTTCTGTCCATTGTCGGCCCGGAAAGCGGTGAAGAAGTTATGCGGCCCTGCGCCCTGCAACACGCCCGTGCCCTGGAACACGAGGTTGCCGGCGGTCACCATCGTGCCCGAGCGGCCGTTGCCCTCTCGCTGGGTCCAGGCGATCTGCTGCTTCACCGGGTCCCAGGCCTCCAGGTACGATCCTCCGCCCTCGAGCTTCGGCATCGGTCCGTCCGGGCACTTCGCCACGTTGATCGACAGCAGCTGATTGCCCATCTTCGCGCCATTTTCTCCCACGTAGCCGAATTCGCCGTAGAAGGTCGGCAAGTAGACCAGCCCCGTGAGCGGACTGAACGACATCGGGTACCAGACGTGCGACTGGAAGCCGACGAGCCACCAGCCCTTGCCGGTCTTGGCGTAGTCGGCCGCGGGATTGAGGATCGGCCGGAAGTTGTTTTCCTTGTCGAAGCCGGTCATCCAGTTGACCGACGGCACGAACAGGTTCGCCGACAGCACCTTGCCGGTCCTGGCATCGAGCACATAGAACACGCCGTTCTTCGGCGCATGCATCACGACGTGCCGCATCTTGCCGTCGATGTCGAGATCGGCGGTGGTGATCTGCGCGGTGCTGTCGAAGTCGAAGCTCTCCGACGGCGTCTCCTGGTAATACCACTTGAACTTGCCGGTCTTCGCATCGAGCGCGACGATCGACGCGGTGAAAAGGTTGTCACCGCCGCCTGGCGAGCGGTACTCCGCAGGCCAGGTCGCCCCGTTACCGGTGCCGATATACACATCGCCCGTCACCGGATCGTAGGTGATGCCATCCCAGGGGGCGCCGCCGCCTCCCATCTTCCACCACTCGCCATGCCAGGTCTTTGCGGCCCATTTGAGCTCGGGCTGCTCGAAGCCCTTGGCGGGATTGCCGGGCACGGCCCACCAGCGCCACAGCTCCTTGCCGGTGTCAGCGCTGTAGGCGGCCATGTAGCCACGCTCTTCGAACTCCGAGCCCGCCTCGCCCATGAAGATACGGCCGTCCGCGACGCGCGGTGCGCCGGTGATGGACAGCCACTTCGTCGGATCCGTCGCTTGGGTCTCCCAGATCTTCTGGCCCGTCTTGGCGTTGACCGCGATCAGCCGCCCATCGAGCGTCCCCCAGATCACCTTGCCCTTCCACACGGCGACGCCACGATTGACGATGCCGCAGCACAGCTTCACGGCGAATGAACCAGGCACGTGCGGGTCGTACTTCCACAGCCGCTTGCCGGTCTTCGCATCGAAGGCGTACACCTTGCTCCAGGGGCTCGTCACGAAGATCTCGCCATCGACCACGACCGGCGTGGTCTCGTAGCTGCCGCCGCGCTCGGAAAGGTCGGCATACCAGGCAAGACCCAAGCGGTTCACGTCGTCCACGTTGATCTGCGTGAGTGGGCTGAAGCGCTGCTCGTTGTAATCACGGCCGTACGACATCCACTGGCCCGCATTGGCCGGAGAGTCGGCGGCCAGCAGCCGCTTGGCATCGACCGCCCCGTAGGAGCGGCCGGAGGCCTGCGTGGGCACCAGGAGACCGGCAAGGGTCGCGAGTGAGGCGGCGCCAAGCACCGCAACGATCTGACTACGCATGATGCGGGTTACCCTCTCAGCAGGCACGGAGCATGCTTTTACAGACCGTACCGGACATCTCGGCGGCTGTCGACATTTCGCCCCTCTTCCGGGGCGGCACACCGGGAAAATGACCTGTTTCACCCGATGGCGGGATACGCGAGGGCATGCCCCGCCCGGCGCGTACCGCCGGGCCGCCCACTGCCACGCTCATGTGTCTTAACGCGGCGCTTCGCTCGCGCCGTTGCCGCTCGTCTCGAAATCGCGCGCATCGTGACGCTCGCGCAGGCCTTGTGGCTCCCCCGAGGTGCGGTTGACCCTGCGCCCACGCTGCACCGCCGGGCGCTCGAGGAGCATGTCGAGCCAGCGTAGCACGTGCTTGTAGTCCTTCACGCCGAGGAACTCGCCGGCATCGTACGCCCAGCCCTTCACGAGGCTCCCGTACCATGGAAGGATCGCCATGTCCGCGATCGTGTAGGCTTCGCCCGCGATGTACTTGCTGTCCGCGAGACGCCGGTCGAGCACGTCGAGCTGACGCTTGGTCTCCATGGCGAACCGGTCGATTGCATATTCGATCTTCACCGGCGCGTAGACATAGAAGTGACCGAATCCGCCCCCGACGTAGGGCGCGGCGCCCACTTGCCAGAAGAGCCAGGAAAGGCACTCGGCGCGAGGGGCGAGCTCCTGGGGCAGGAACGCGCCGAACTTCTCGGCGAGATAGAGCAGGATCGCGCCGGACTCGAAGAGCCGGATCGGTGTCGGGCCGCTCCGATCGACCATGGCGGGAATCTTGGAGTTCGGATTGACGGCGACGAAGCCGCTTCCGAACTGATCACCCTCGCCGATGTCGATCAGCCAGGCGTCGTATTCGGCCCCCGAATGCCCGAGCGCCAGCAGCTCCTCGAGCATGATCGTGACCTTGATGCCATTGGGCGTCCCGAGCGAGTAGAGCTGCAGGGGGTGACGGCCGACCGGCAGCTCCTTCTCATGAGTCGGTCCGGCGACCGGACGGTTGATGCTGGCGAAGCGCCCGCCGCTCGGCTTGCTCCAGGTCCAGACCTTGGGCGGTGTGTACGCGGACGAATCGGCCATGCTGAGCCTCCACCAAGGGCTGCGACGCCCCGTCGTGTGGGGCGCCGCTATCATGCCACTGGATGATCCCGCTCGCGCTGGGCGCTGCCGGTACAATCGCCGCGTGCAGGATCCCGAGTCCACGTCGGAACAGCGTGCCTGGAGCATCGCGCAAGCTGCAGCGGCGCTGCCCGGCACCGGTGTCCTCGGAGCCGCGCACTATGCACTGGCGGCGGCCGGCGAGCTGTCCGCGGTCGCAGGCGATGATCCATCGGCAGTGCTGCGCTGGAACCCGGCGGCGGGGTGGGAATCGCTGCTGCCGTCGCAGGATCCGCAGCACGACCTGCTGGATCTGTATCTTCCCATCTGCGGCGCGACCGCGGCCCGTCCGATCACCCTCGCACACCTCGGCCAGAGCCTCGACGGGTTCATCGCCACCTCATCCGGGGAATCCTGCTGGGTCACCGGACCGGAGAACATCCTGCACCTGCATCGCCTTCGGGCTTTGTGCGACGCCGTGATCGTCGGAGCAGGCACCGTCGAGGCGGACAACCCGCGCCTGACGACCCGCCTGGTCGCAGGCAGCAATCCGCTGCGCGTGGTCATCGACCCGGCGTGCCGGCTCACGGCCGCACACGCCGTGTTCAGCGATCGCGAGGCGCCCACCGTCAGAGCCATCGTCGCCGGTACGGCCGCGGCAGCGGCGGCGCGGGAGCGCGGCGAAGACGTTCTCGAGGTGCAGGCGCTCCACGACACCATGGATCTACGAGACCTGATCCGGCAACTGCGCACGCGTGGACATTCCCGGATCTTCGTCGAAGGCGGAGGGGTCACCGTCTCGTCGTTTCTGGAAGCCGGATTGCTCGACCGCCTGCACATCACCATCGCGCCGCTCCTCATCGGCCTGGGGCGGCCGGCGCTGCGCATGCCGCCGCGGCTGCACCTGCGCGACTGTCTGCGATTGCATCACCGCGTTTACCGCGCAGGCCTGGACATCCTCTTTGATTGCGACCTTCGCGCCGCGGTCTCCTCCGCGTCCGCGCCCGAGCAGAGCGTGCCCGCTTCGGCCACGATTCAACGCATCTTTTAGTGGCTCGGGCCGGCCGTCCCGTCACGACCCTCGCTGCTGCTCGACCCTCGCTGCTGCTCGCAGAGAATCCGCGCCAGGCGCTCGCAGGCGCGCGGCCAAGGTGTCAGCCACGCTCCTGCCGCGAGAGCGCCCGCCCGCAGGGACGACCGCAAAGCCGCATCGGTGAGCGTCCGCTCGAGCGCGGCGCGCAGGGCATCGCGATCGCCGGGCTCGATCAGCAATCCCGCGGCGGTTCCAACCAGCTGCGGAATGGCACCGGTACGCGTACTGAGGACCGGCAACCCATGCGCCAGCGATTCAGCGACTGCCATTCCATAGCTTTCATGCAGCGTGGGCAGCACGAACAGGTCTGCGGCGCGGTAGCGCTCGGCGAGGGCCGCATGCGGCAATTCTCCGAGAAACGCCACTCGCTCGGCGAGCCCGAGGCGCTGCAACCGATCAGCGAGGCGTTGCACCGTCGCCGGACTGCGCGAGAGACTCCCGATGCACTCGAGCTGCCAGGGTAGATGCGCGAGCGGCGCGAGCGCATCGATCAGGAGCTCATGACCCTTGCCGTCGTGGACGGTAGCGACGCAGAGTAGCCTCACGGTATCGCCCGCGTGAGGCGGGCCGCGATTCTCCGAGCCGCTCGCGGGCGGCGCCTTCCAAACACCGGGCTCGACCACTGACAGGCGCGAGCGGTCGAGACCGTCCTCTGTCAGTACCCGCTCGGTGCTTCTGCCGGTCACAATCACGTGACGGACGAACCGTAACGCGCGCAGCTCCTCGCGATGTAGGCGCTCGGCTCGGCCGGGGGCGATGCCGAACTCTGAGCCGAGCGGCATGTGAATCAATGCGACCATGCGCAAGCGCTGCGAGTGCGACTCGATCAGCTGCGCCAGACCTGCGAGCGCCAAGCCGTCCACGAGGACGCAGGCCTCATCCGGCAGGCCGGCAAAGACTCGCCCGGCGTGCGCGAGCGCATCGGGGGTCGGAGATGGAAAGCTGGCATCGAGGCCGTGTACCCCGACGTGCCAGCCGAGGGCGCGCAATCCTTCAATCATGGAGCGGTCGTAGACGTAACCCCCGCTTGCGCTTTGAAGGTCGCCTGGAATGATGAATTCCAGCGCCCGCACGCTCATCGCGCCGCGAGCTCCGATTCGAAGGAGGCCCAGGCGAGGTGCGACTCGTGCAAGGTCACGCGCAGGCTCCTCAAGCCCGACCCCGAGGCGCCGAGGCGCCCCTCGCGGATGGCTGAGGCCATGCGGTCGAACACGACCTTGGCGAGAAACTCGGTCGTGGTATTGCGACCTGCGAACTCGGCAAGCGCATCGAGATTGCGGTAGTTGAGCGGCGCGAGCGCCTCGCGCAGTGCCTGACTCGCGAGGCCGATATCGACGACGAGGCCCTCGTGGTCGAGTTGCGGGCGGCGAAACTCCACATCGACGATGTAGGTCGCCCCGTGCAGTTGCTGCGCGGGCCCGAACGACTCGCCCACGAAGCCGTGAGCTACCATCATGTGATCGCGCACGCAAATGCTGTACATCCGCTTTCTCAAACGGGGGCGCCGTAGCTCACCCGGTGCATGATCGTATCACCCGGCGCATGCGCCAGACGCTCGAGGGTCTGCGGCAGATCCTCGAACGCACCCTCACTGTTGATCAGCAGATCGAGAGCCGGCTCGGCGAGCAGCGTGAGCGCGAGCTCCATGCGCCGGCGCAGACTCCAGCGCCCACGATGCGAGCTCGCGACGCTGCCGACCTGGGAGGACTTGAGAATCAGGCGCCGCGAGTGAAAGGCCTCCCCGAGGGCGAGCGTCACGGGGCGCGTGCCATACCAGCTGCATTCGCAAACTGTCGCCTCGAACGCCGCGAGCCCGAGCGCGAGACTCAATCCGTCCGGCGAGCCGCTCGCATTGAGGACCACGTCGGCATCGGGCGTCGCCGCTGCAGGCTGCGCAAAGGCGATATCGAACGCAGCTGCGATCGCGCGGCGCTGCGGATTCGTGTCGATGAGCTCGACGCGGCACCCCGGCATGCGTCCGAGAAGCCACGCGGCGAGGCATCCGACACTGCCGCCGCCGACGACGGCAACCCGATCGCCCGGAGCGGCGCCGGAATCCCAAACGGCATTGAGGGCCGTCTCGAGCTGGGCCGCCAGGATGGCGCGCGAGGCGGGCACCGTCTCGGGCAGCACATAGAGCGCATCGACCGGCACGACGTAGCGTTGCTGATGCGGGTAGAGACAGAAGACGGTCTTTCCGGAAAGATCCCCCGGTCCGTCCACCACTCGGCCGACACTGGCGTAACCGTACTTGACGGGGCCGGGGAAATCGCCCGCCTGGAAAGGCGCGCGCATGCGCCGGTATTCACTTTCGGGCACACCACCATTGAACACCAGCGCCTCGGTGCCGCGGCTGACACCGCTGTAGAGTGCTCGTACACTCGCTTCCTGCGCACTCCGCGCCGGCACCGCCTCACGGCGTAATTCCCCATGACCCGGCGCGACAACCCAGAAGGCGAGCGTATCGTTGCGACTCATAGGAGCCCACGAGAGTTGATGTTCACGGCTGCCATTGCCCGTCCGGAGCACCGGGAGCTGTTCTTCAGCGCGCTCGCCGGCATCTTAGCGGCTGCACTCTCGATCGTCACGATCGGAGCGCTCGGGATGAGCCTCATGCACTTGAGCGCCGCATACGTGCCGACGGTGCTGCTGCTGTTCACGCTGGGGGGCGCCGCTTTGTTGCTCGCGCTCCCCGGCGCTCACCGGTTCGTACACCTGGGCGCAGCCAACCAGGTGACGCTGGTGCGCGGCGCCCTCGTCGCGCTGATGGCCGGGCTTTTGGCTGAGCAGGTCAGTCGCAGCACCGCGGCGGCCGCGGTGGTCCTCGCTTCGATTGCGATGGTGCTCGATGGCGTCGATGGCCGGCTCGCGCGCCGCTTCCGAATGGCGAGCGCCTTCGGCGCGCGTTTCGATATGGAGACGGATGCCCTGTTCGTCGCGGTGCTCGCGTTGCTCGTGTGGCGATGCGGCAAAGCCGGCCCCTGGGTGCTCCTCGCAGGACTCATGCGCTACCTCTTCGCAGCCCTGGTCGCAATCGTTCCGCGCCTGCAACGGCCCGTGCCTTCGACGCCGAGAGGCAAGACCATCGCCGTGCTGCAAATGATCGCGCTCATCGTGGCCCTCGCCCCCTTCTGCGATCGGAACGTCTCGGCGCCGATCGCAGCGCTCGGGCTGCTGGCCCTGGTGCTGTCCTTCTCGCTCGATGTGGTGTGGCTCCTGAGGCAACCGGCGCTCGATGCCTCCTAACTCCTCCGAGCTCCGCCGCGCGTGGCAGTGGGCCGGCGTGCTCGTCGCGCTCGTCCTCCTCAACGGCTCGGTGACCTTCGCCAACGTGTGGCCGACCTTGGGCGTGCACTGGCCGGGGGAGTTGTCGGTCGAGCTCGCGGCGCTGCTCCTCGCGCTTTCACTCTCGAACGCGTGGCTCGGGCGCACCGCGCCACGCGTGCTCGGACTGCTGGCGGGGCTCGTCGTGCTGTTCGCGCTCGGCCGCTACGCCGATGTCACCGTCCCGGCGCTCTACGGTCGCCAGATCAATCTCTACTGGGATGCGCCGCGCCTGGTCTCCGTGGTGCAGATGTTCGCCCGCGTCGCATCCCTCTGGCAGGTGCTGGCGATCTCAGGCGGCGCGCTGCTCCTCCTCGCAGTCCTCTATGGGCTCGCGCGCTGGGCGCTGCGGCAGGTCGATTCGGTGCTGTGCGACAGCCGTGCGGCGCGCCTTTCGGTCGGCATCGTGAGCGCGCTGCTGGTCACGTCGTTTCTCATCCAGCAGCTCGGCGATGAAGTGCCACGAGTTCCGCGCTTCTCCATTCCCGTGAGCGGCTCCTACGGCAACCAGATCGCGCTGGTGGTGGATGCGCTCTCACGCCGCCGTGCAGCGCGCGTGCTGCCGCCCTCACCGCCGCTGCACTCCCGTCTCGAGGCGCTCCAGGGGAGCGATGTGCTGCTCGTGTTCCTGGAGTCCTATGGGAGCGTCACGTACGACCGTGCCGATTATGCGCGGGCGCTCGAGCCCGCACGCAACGCCCTGGCCGCGGCCCTGAAGGACACTGGCCGCGGCGTCGTGTCCGCCTTCGTCACCTCGCCGACCTTCGGCGGACAGTCGGTGCTTGCGCATCTGTCGCTCCTTTCCGGGATCGAGGTGCGGGACTCTACCCGCTACATGCTGCTCATGACCCAGATGAAGCGCCCGACGCTGGTCTCGGCGTTCAAGGCGGCCGGCTACCGGGCCATCGCGGTGATGCCCGGCATGCAGGAGGGCTGGCCCGAGGGTGCGTTCTACGGCTTCGACGAGATCTATGACGCGGCCAAGCTCGATTACGCCGGGCCGGCATTCGGCTGGTGGCGCATACCGGACCAGTATTCGGTGGCCGCTCTCGATGCGCGCGAGCTGCAGCATCATCCGCGCAAGCCCTTGTTCGTGTTCTTTCCCACCGTGAGCACGCACATTCCGTTTCAGCCCGTTCCGCCGCTGCAACCGGACTGGCAGCGCATGTTGTCGCCGGCGCCCTACGACGCCGAGCCTCTGCGGCAAGCCTTTGCGCGGCCGACGGACTGGTCCCACATGGGCAGGAGCTATGTGAGTTCCGTCGAATACTTCTTCGAGATGCTCGCGAGCTACCTGCGCGAGCGACCCGGCGATGATCTCGTGCTGATCGTGCTCGGGGATCATCAGCCTGCTGCCATCGTGAGCGGCGAGGGTGCCCCGTGGGACGTGCCCGTGCACATCATCAGCCGGCGCAAGGACATTCTCGAGGCGCTCGAGCGCCGGGGGTTTGTGAGCGGACTGACACCGGCGCGTCCAGCCATCGGCAAAATGAACGAGCTCGCGCCCCGGCTGCTCGCGGCGTTCGATCGGCCGCTCGACCCCGAATCCGTCCCGCTGGCCCCAGGTCGGTTGCGGGAGGGGTGCAAACATTCCCCGGATGCGGCCGTCGGATGCGCGAAATGACCGGGCAACCCGACTCGGAATGCGTGTTCTGTGCGGTTGCTTCGGGCCTTGCGCCGGCAAGCTGCGTCGCGGCCGGATCTATCCGGCTGCACCGCGTTATCCGGATCGGGACACCCTCGATAGATGGGCGCTGGAGCTGAGGTCGGCTCTCATACGCACCGAAGGTGAATCCGGGACGCGAGCGAAGCTCACGCCCCGGACGCTGCCTTGAATCAAAGCGGCGGCGGTTACTGCTGATACACGTCGAGGGTGGGCGGCGGGATGCTCGTGGTCTCCAAGAAATCGAACAGCCAGCGACCGTTGACCTTCTTCGCAAGAGACGTATGGGTCTCCGTCGGAAGACCGAAAGTGGCGTTGGACTCGAGCGCGTCGTTGTTGTTCACGTCGAAATAGATGCACTGGAAGTAGATTTCGGCGGTCTCGCGGTCGAGCAGAGTGATCGACTCCGTAAAGATCGGAGTCAGCGAGACCCAGTCGTGACCCAGCACGAGGCCACCGGCGTGATTGTTATAGAAATCGCATAACGTCAGCGCTCCGAGATCGCAGCTGGGCGTGCCTGGCGTGCCTTTGCCAGCATAGGTGACACCCCCCGCAATGATGATCCCATCGTCCGTCCAGAGCGCAAGCAGCTCTGCGAGCGCGTTAGCCTTCGTGGTTGCGTTGATTCCAGCGTGCGACACGGCGTGATGAAAGGCGGCGTGCAGCTCTTTGAGCTCGTAGAGGTCCTTGTACTTCGAGTCATCGGCGCCCGCGAAGGCAGCAGCCGAGCCCGTGATGAGCGCGATGGCCGTCAGAGCGAGTGTAGCGGTGGACTTCATATCATTTCTCCTCGTGATGCTTTCGGTTATCGTTCTTCGCCGCGGCGTCTGCTGCGCTTATCGCGTGCGCATTTTGAAAGCGACCAGAGCGTCGCCGCGCCCGGAGATCAGACGTCGTCAATCACCATCCACCTTCCGGCGGCAACAGCAGGAAACCGTGGGACGTGCCGTTCGCGTCGACGTAGAACCCGGTGACCACTCCCGCGTCGTTGATACTGAGAGGAAAAGTACCCTCGAGAAGGCCAACGAAACTCGAGCCTGCGCCGGGTGCATCGAAGGCAATTACCCTGCCGTCGGGAGTGCGCAGGAAGCCGCGGACCACGAGATTCGCGTTCAAATAATATCCGGTGATTTCCCCGAAGTCGTTGAGGCCCATGTCGATGTCGGAGAGCAGGCCCGGGCCCTGGAGGACATCGTTCGGAAGGTCGAACTGAGTGACCGTGCCATCGGCACTGCGCACGTAGCCGTGAGCCACATAGCTCGAGTCAGCGTAATAGCCCGCTATGGTTCCCCACACATTGATGGGAATCGAACAGGCAGGGCAGCTGGTGCCTTGGGGGTAGTACGTGCCGTTAGCGACAAGAGGAGCAGTGGCTGCGCCCTTGACGCTATAGGGGATGAGGTCACCCGCAGGACTGCGCACGAGGCCATGGCCAACACCCCCGCTGTCTTCATATGACCCTGAGGCCGTTCCGAAGACGTTGATGTCCAACGCCCCGCTACCGTAACAAGGTATCGTGGAGGAGGCAGAAGGGACGCACTGGCCGGGACCGGTCCACGTCTCAAAGGAACCGTCGGGATAACGCAAGAAAGACTGAAAGCCGTTCTGGCCCGAATAGCTGCCTACGACGGCTCCCTCGAGGTTGAGCGCAAAGCCGATGGTTAATGTACTGCCGGGAGGATCGATCGTCGTGTAGAGCTTGCCATCGGGACTGCGCAGGAAGCCATGTTGTGTGCCGTTCGCGTCGATGTAGCTTCCGGTGATCCCGCCCGCATCGTTGATGCCGCTGGGAAAGGTACCTTCAAGAATAGCGGTCGTATCTGCATTGGGCTCATCGAAAGTGGTAATCCTGCCATCGGGGCTACGCAGGAATCCGTGGGATACCAGATTTCCGTCCACGTAGTATCCCGTCACCGCCCCCGAGTCGTTGAGAACGACGGAGCAATCGTGAGAGAAGTAAAATAAGAGTCCACAGCCGGTACCTGCGAAGAAACCCGTACCCGCGCCGGCCACGTCGAAGGAGATGAAATTCAGGTTAGGCGTCCCTGCGCTCGCTGCGCAGGCTATCCCCAGCGCGCACAGACCCAAATAAAGCGCGCGCGCCTTCGTCCCGCGGACGGTCGCGATGGACCGACTCGACGTAGCGTCGTTGGTATGCATTCGTCGGACTCCGTGTTTCTGCTTGAGTATTCCTGCGAGGCACGCCGCCCGAAAGGCTCAGCAGGTGCCCCGCCCCCGATCCGGTGTGACCGCGTCTCCCCGACGGTCAGCGCGACCTGTTTCGCTTTCAGACGAAGCTGCAGAGCTCGTTGGTGAAAAGTCATCACGGAGGGCACCGAGACAGCCACCCCGCTGCTGCGGAGCAGCACGCCGCTGCTCTGCCGCGTACCGCCGGCACAGCCAGGAGCGAGAATCGTTCGCCCACGACCGCCCTTGCGCGGGACGGCAGGTCGGTTATTCTCCGCTGCAGCGGACTGCGACAACAAACAACGAAGGATTAGGGTGGGGGTCCGGTGAGCCATTCCGAACGGCAGCTTGATGTCCTGCTGTACGCGTGGCTCGCGGAATCTGACGACGCGAAGGCCGAGCGGCGCTTCAGTCACTATTTCCGCGCGGCGTTCCCGAGGTTGTGCCGCTATCTCCGCTCGATTCGCGCCGAGCCATCGATCGCCGAAGACGTCGCGCAGCAGGCGCTGATCAAGTTCTTTGGGCACGTAGGCGCCGATCGTCGGAGGGCCGAGGAACAGCTACGCGAAGCGAGTACCGAACTGCGATTGCTCGCGATAGCGGATCTGCACGCGCGCCGAGTAGAGCGGTGGGGACGACAATTGGGCAGCTTTCGGGATGCTGCGATCGGCTTTCCGGCCGCCTCTTTTGGTGAGGCGGGATCCGGGAGGGACTCCCGCGAAGAGATCAATGGCCGCATCGATCCGCTTCGTCGGGAAGGACTGCACCTGCTCGATGTCGCGATCAGCTGCGCCGGCGCGAGCGCGTTGACCCGGGCGATCCGCACGATCTGCGAGAACCTGCCACAGCTCGCGATTCCCTCGAATGCGCTGCTGTACACGATTGCCAAACGGCAGTTCGTCGATCAGCTGAGGAAGAGACGACCACAAGCAGCTCCTGATGCGGAAGATATTCTCGACGCTCGCTATGAGGACGTTCTGCAAGAGCCGGATCTGGACGGCGCGGAGGCTCTCGAAGCGGAACGAGGCCTGGAGTTTCGCTACCGAGCATTCCTCGAATTCCTGCACCAGCCTCTCACGCGCGCGGAGGCTGCATTGGCGACTGCGGCAATACGAGGCCGGGCGCACCCGGAGCAACTGCGCGTGCAGTCGCTGCGCGCGAAGTTCGAGCGACTCGCGGCAGTGCTCGATGCGCTGCGCGAATCGCCTCAACCGGATGAAGAGGAGATTGCCCGAAGACTTGGGCTCACGCGCAATCAGGTCAAGTACGCGATCGAGCGCATTCGGCAAGAATTCAATCACTTCTTCCCGGACATGGCGCGCCAGGCGCGGGGACGACGCAAGCGCCAGGGGGTCGAGTGCTAATGGATATGGACAACCCACCCCGGAGTCCGCCTGCGCCGAAGCGCGACTATTTTTCACCAAGAGCGCCTTTGCCGCGGCATTACATGGGGAGCTGCACTCAATGCATGCGCTGAAGCTCGAGGTAGCGATTCATGCCGACTGACCCAAAATCGCTGAGCTTCGAAGCTTTCCTGTGCTCGCTCAGGGAGCCCGCGGCCGATGGCGAGCACGGCGGCCTTGCGCCCTCGGCGGCCGTCATGGAAGCTGCGCGGGCCGCGCGTCGGGAATATCGGGCTCTTCAGCGCGCTCAGCGCAACAACCTTGCTGCCCGCCTGCGCTCGGGGGGGTGCATCGAGGAGCTGGAGGTGCTCGCTGCAGCGGATTCCGCTCACGCTCGATGGATACCGCGCCTGCGCACCCCCAATGGCTTTACCATCTCGCCCCTGTATGCCTCGAGCGCCGCGGAAGGCGCCCTGCCCATCGGTTTGCTCGTCGAGTGTCCCCTTGATCTGATCGAGGTGTGTCGGGGCCAAACGGTGCGTGTCGCTGCGGGCGGTCAGTGGGTCGAGCTGGGGCAAGTCGATATCGACGGCAAGGCCACGGGCGACCTGCCGGCAGGATTTGCGTTCAAGCCGCCGTTCGTATTCCGGGTCGGAGAGCTCGCGGAGCAGTCGGCGGAGCTCCCGCAGCGCGCCGAGCCTGAATGAGCGCTGATGAGCGTTACGCTGCTTCTTGCAGACCCGCAGCACCCCTCCCGGCCCGCCCGGGCAGTCTCGCTGCACACGCAGCTTCTGCAGACCTCCCCGGGCGGGGAGGACGTGACCGTCAGCTTCCGTCCCAACCGCTCGGATGACCTCTACGCATCGGCGAAGGCGGCCGCACGGCTCGCGTACGGAATTCTCTTTCGCGAGGGCATCCTGCGGTCTCAAGTGGTCGTTCGCCTCGAGCTCGGCGAGGCGCCCCAGAACGTCATCGGGCACAGCGCCGATCTGCCTTTTGCGCTCGCGATCCTCTTGCGCGGATACGAGCAAAACGGTCACGGCGGAGCCAACGCGGTCCCCGATGTGGCCGCAACCGGCGTACTGGACGCTGACGGCACGGTGCGGTCCGTCGATCATGTCGCATCCAAGCTCGAAGCCGCCTGTAACGGGTCAGCTCCGACGATCTTCTTTCCGGCCGAGAACCGCGCGGAGATCGATCTCGAGGCCTTCGCGCACCATCATCCGGAGGTGAGGCTGGTAGCCGTCGCACACCTCGATGAGGCTCTGGAACATCTGGGTATCCGTCTGGAGCGCGTGTATTTGCGGAACCCCTTCCGGGGCCTCCAGTACTTTGACTACGAGCACCATGCCATTTTCTTCGGTCGTGAGCGCGAGATCCGCGAGGCCGTCGAGCAGCTGCTGCGGCGGGAGTCCAATGGGTGCCCGGGAATCCTGATCGAAGGGGCGAGCGGCAGCGGCAAGAGCTCATTCATGCGCGCGGGACTCCTGCCTGCGCTCGTCAATCCCTCATCACAAGCTCCGCAGGTTGCGGAGGCCCTACGCCGGCGCCCGCTCCCGGATAGCGTGCGCAAGGCCATCTGGCGGCCCGGCCGCCTGAGCGCTGCTGCAGGCGAGGAACAGCTCGCGCAGTCGATCCTCGACTGTTGGCGTGCCATCCCCGAGCTCGCCGGTAAGTTGCCGCCGGCGTGCGCTTCATTCACGGGATTGGCAGAGGAGCGTCAAGGACACTGGCCCGGAATGCAGCGGTTTGTCTGGCTGATCGATCAGTTCGAGGAACTCTTCATCCTCGGCATTCCAGCGCAAACGATCGCTGCCTTCGGTACTTTCCTCCTTCGGCTGCAGTCCCAGGGCGTCTGGACGCTGATCTGTATTCGCAGCGATGCAGTCCCCGAGTTGAAGCAGCATCCGAGGCTCCGGGAGGTCTTCGGGGCGAACGAGGGGCAGTATTACCTCGAGACGATGTGCGGTACTGCGCTCGATGATGTGATCGAGCGTCCGGCTGAAGTCGCGGGGCTCAGCTTCGGGGTCGGACCTTCGGGGCGGCGCCTGGACCATGTGCTCCGAGAGCAGCTGTACGCGATGCGCGAAAACGCGTTACCACTGCTTCAGTTCACACTCCAAGAGCTCTACCAGGGCCGGCTCGGGAACCTATTGCAGTTTGCAACTTACGCGCAGCTGGGTGGGCTCTCGGGAAGCATTGCGACGGCTGCGGAAGCGACCGTGCAGGCAGACGCCGGCTACGAGTCCGTATTGCACCGCACTTTCCGCAGCCTGGTGAGCGTCGACGATGAAGGCCGGGCGTCCAAACGGTACGCGCCGGTCGAAGAAATTGCGAGTGGACCTGCAGAACGACGGCTGCTCGAGCGCTTGGTAGCGGCACGCCTCTGCGTCACTGACCAACTCGATGGCTCTGCGGTGGTCGCTTTCGCGCACGAGGCGTTGCTGCGGACCTGGCCGAGGCTGCGGGACTGGTTGGCCCGCGAGGCAGCGCTTCTACAAGCGCGGGACCTCCTGATTGCAGAGGCCCGACGTTGGGAGCAGCACGGTAAGCGACGGGACTGGCTGGTCACCGCCCCGGACCGACTCGCCTCGATTCACCGAGTGACCGAGGCGAACGTACCGGTGCCTGAACTCGTTCGGCAGTTTGCGCAGGACTCAGCGACTCGGTCGCGACGTGCAGCGCGCGTGCGACAGCTGGCGGTCCTGAGCATAACCGCGCTGGCGATCATCGCCCTCGCATTCGGTCTCTATGCGCAGCACGCGGGTAATATCGCCTCGGGGCAGCGTGATGCGGCCTTCGAGGCGCAGCGGCACTCCCTCACGCAGACGGCCGCCGCGCGTTTGAGCATCGGCGATGTTGGCGGGGCCTCCAGAACCATCCTCGAGGTGTTGGCTAACCGAGGCTATACCGCCGATGCCGTAAACGTGTTTGAGGAAGCGCGCGCCGCAGACGTGCAGGTCTCTGCGATCACGGGCCATACGGGCATACGCTCCGCCGCGTTCTCCCCGGATGGCACGCGGATCGTCACGGCATCGGACGACGGGACCGCGCGAGTCTGGGATGCGCGGACCGGCCAGCAGGTACTGCTGCTGAGCGGACACACGGATCGTGTGCTCTCCGCCGTGTTCTCCAGGGATGGCAGGCGGATCGTCACGGCATCGGGCGACAAAACTGCGCGGGTCTGGGAAGCCGGCACCGGCCGGCAGGTAGTGCTGCTGAGCGGACACACGGATCGTGTGCTGTCCGCCGCGTTCTCCCCGGATGCCACGCAGATCATCACGGCATCAGACGACGGGACGGCGCGCGTCTGGGATGCGCGGACCGGCCGGCAGGTACTGCTGCTGAGGGGGCGCAGGGATTATGTGTGGGCCGCCGCCTTCTCCCCGGACGGCAAGCAGATCGCCACATCGGACGAGGGGACCGTGCGCGTCTGGGATGTGCGAAGCGGCCGGCAGTTACTGCTGCTGAGCGGACACACCGGTCCGGTGTACACGGCCGCGTTCTCCCAGACGGCAAGCAGATCGTCACGGCCTCGATCGATAAGACCGCGCGGGTCTGGGATGCCCGGACCGGCCGGCAGTTACTGCTGCTGAGCGGACACACGGATTGGGTGGACTTCGCGGCGTTCTCCCCGGATGGCAGGCAGATCGTCACCGCTTCGTTCGACAAGACCGCGCGGGTCTGGGATGCAGGCAGCGGCCGGCAGGTTTTGTTGTTGAGCGGACACACCGATCACGTGCTGTCCGCCGCGTTCTCCCCGGATGGCGCGCAAGTCGTCACGGCATCGCTCGATGAGACTGCGCGGGTCTGGAATCTGCGCAGCATCCGGCAGGTCGTGTTGCTGAGCGGGCATACCGGTGTGTTGTACATGGCCGCGTTCTCCCCGGATGGCACGCAGATCGTCACGGCATCGTCCGATAACACCGCGCGCATCTGGGATGCGCGCAGCGGCCGTGAGGTACTGCGGCTGAGCGGTCACGCAAATTCAGTGCAGTGCGCCGCGTTCTCCCCCGATGGCAGGCAGCTAGCCACGACATCGGGCGATAAGACCGCGCGGGTCTGGGATGCAGGGAGTGGCCGGCAGATACTGCTGCTGAGCGGGCACACGGATACGGTGGAGTACGCGGCGTTCTCCCCGGATGGCAGGCAGATCGTCACCGCATCGGACGACAAGACCGCGCGGGTCTGGGATGCGCGCAGCGGCCGGCAGATACTGGTGCTGAGGCACGCGGATCGGGTGGCTTCCGCCTTGTTCTCCCCGGATGGCACGCAGATCGTCACCGCCTCGACCGACAAGACGGCGCGGGTCTGGGATGCGCGGACCGGCCGGCAGGTACTGCTGCTCGGCGGGCACACGGACCGGGTATACACCGCGGCGTTCTCCCCGGATGGCACGCAGATCGTCACCGCATCGTTCGACAAGACCGCACGGGTCTGGGATGTGCGGACTGGCCGCCAGGTCATGCTGCTGAGCGGACACACCGGTCCGGTGTACACGGCCGCGTTCTCCCCGGATGGGAGGGAGATCCTCACGGCATCGTGGGACAGGACCGCGCGGGTCTGGGATGTCCGGAGCGGCCGGCCCGTACTGCTGCTGAGCGGACACACGAATTCGGTGTGGTCCGCCGCGTTCTCTCCGGATGGCAGGCAGATCGTCACCGCATCGGACGACAAGACCGCGCGGGTCTGGGATGGGCGCGCCCTCCCGCTCGAAACTCAAATCGAATGGGCCGAGGCAGCACAATTTGATCCCTTCCCGGCTGGGGAACGATTTCAGCTCGGGCTACCTCTTGCGACCGACGTACGCCGCTGGCCGGCTGAAGAATCCAGGTGTGATCAATCTGCCGCCGCCCCTTATGATCCGGCTCGACGCGCGCCCGGCGTCATGCTCGAGGAGATCGTTGCCCACATCGCGGCCCGCGCTTGCACAGAGCACGACGGAGACTCTGAAAGCCCGACCCGCGCAATTTACCAACACGGGCGTGCGCTGATGGCGATGGCCGATTTCTCTGGCGCGAAGCGCGATTTCGAGCGCGCGCTCGCAAGCGGCCACCGAGCCGCGGCAGTCGATCTTGGCATGCTACTGACGCGGCCTTCTGCTGCAATGCTGGACATTCCCAAGGCGATCTCGTTGTACGAACAGGCCTGGAAGAGCGGCCTGACCATCGCGGCGTTCGAGCTGGGCGATCTTTACGAGCATGGCGTGAGCCGAGACGGAAGCAATTCGGCCTATTTGCTCGCTCCCGATGCGGCGAGGGCGTGGAGCTGGTATCGGAAAGGCGCCGATGCCGGCGAGCCCACTGCGCTCGCTCGCTTCGGCGCGGAGGAAGACCGCGCGGCTTTTGCGGCCGAGCGCCCTGCCGGCCGAGCCGCCCATTTGCTCGGTGCGTTCAGGTACTACGCATCCGCGGCCGAACGCGCTCGCCTGGAGGACTGGCCGGACTCCGCCTGGCGGGATTGGCGATACCGTCGAGCCTCGATTGCACGCGTGCTCGCGCGTGAAGGAGCGATGGAGGAGGTCGCGGGAGAATATGCGGGGGTTCGCAAGCGCTATGCGCCCCACCCGACCGCGTGGCAGCGGGTTGCGGCCTCCATGGGTCTCCAATGACTGCGCGACAAAGGCAATCCTCGCGGTACCGACCCGCTAGGGACAACGCTGGCGCTCACCGATTCGAAACACGAGGAGATCCAAGATGCCGAACACCGTGCGACTCCATCGAGTCCTGGCCACAAAGCCCGAGAAGGTCTACCGCGCATTCCTCGAGCCGGACGCGATGGCCAAGTGGCTCCCGCCGAACGGTTTCGCCTGCACCGTGCATCAGCTGGATCCCAAGGTCGGCGGTGCCTACCGGATGTCCTTTCGGAATTTTACGACGGGTCATCGCCATGTCTTCGGTGGAGAGTATCTCGAGCTCGTTCCCCACGAGCGCCTGCGCTACAGCGACCGGTTCGAGGATCCGAACCTCCCTGGGGAGATTCGCGTGACAGTGACCCTGAAGAAGGTCTCGCTCGGCACGGAGCTCACCATCGTGCAGGAGGGACTGCCGGATTTGATTCCGGTCGAAGCCTGCTATCTGGGCTGGCAGGAGTCGCTGCGTAACCTGGCAAGGCTCGTCGAGCCCGAGATCGCTCAATGATCCGACGCTGCGGGGGCAAACTGCCGCTGGTACAGGTCCGCGTAGAGGCCGGCCTTCGCAATCAGCTCTGCGTGAGTCCCTCGCTCCACGATGCGGCCGTCCTGTAGAACCAGGATCTGATCAGCCCTGACGACGGTGGACAGCCGATGGGCTATCACGATCGAGGTGCGCCCGGTGAGCGCCTGTTCCAAGGCTCGCTGGATCGCCATCTCGGAGGCAGAATCAAGATGAGCCGTAGCCTCATCGAGGATGACCAGATCGGGCGCCTTCAGAAGCAGCCGCGCGATCGCCAGGCGCTGCTTCTCGCCACCGGAGAATCGGTAGCCGCGCTCACCGACCATGGTGTCGAGGCCGTCCGGCAGGGCTTCCACGACGTCGAGAATCTGAGCATCGCCCAGAGCCGCGCGGATCTCCTCGTCGGTTGCATCCGGTCGCGCATAGCGGAGATTCGCCCGAAGGGTGTCGTGAAACAGGTGTGCATCCTGCGTCACCACACCGATACGAGCTCGCAAGGATTCGAGCGCAGCATCCCGAAGGTCGACGCCGTTCAGACGCACGGAGCCGGCCTGCGGGTCGTAAAGCCGAGGAACGAGATGAGTAAGGGTCGTCTTGCCAGACCCCGAGGGACCGACGAGTGCCACGAGCTGCCCCGGTTCCACGCTGAAGCTGATGTCGTGAAGTACGGTTCGCCTGGCACGCTTTTCGGGAACGGCGATCGACTCCAGGGAGGCGAGGGATACTTCAGCCGCCGAGGGGTAGTGAAAGGAGACGTTGTCGAAAGTCAGGCGAACGTGGCCTCGAGGGATCGTCAAAGCGCCGGAGCGCTCGCGAATCATCGGTTCCAGATCCAAGACTTCGAAGATTCGCTCGAACGACACGAGCGTCGTCATGACGCTGACCTGCACGTTTGAAAGCCCCATGAGCGGGGCATACAAGCGGGCGAGCAGCGAAACGATCGCGACGACGGTACCCACGTCGAGTACGTGACGGGTCGCGAGCACGCCTCCCCAACCATAGGCGAGCGCCGTCGCGAGAGTGGCTGTGAGAATCAAGAGCGTCGCGAACATGCGCCCGTACAGGCGCGCCCTGATACCCGTGCCGGACAGGGTCTGCGCTTTGACCTCGAAGGCGCGGACGTCCTCCTCGGGACGTCCGAACAGCTTGCTCAGCAAAGCTCCGGCCACATTGAACCGCTCGACCATCGTGCTCGACATGGCCGCCCCCGCATCGAGGGCCTCGCGCGTCACCTCCCGGATGCGCCGGCCCCAATACCGGGCCGGAAGCACGAAGAGCGGCAGGAGAACCAGGACGATGAGCGTGATCCGCCACGACAGCACGAACAGCGCGCCGAAGATCAGAACGACGGTCACCGAGTTGCCGCCCACGTTTGAGAGTACATCCGTGAAGGCGCTGCGGGCGCCTCTCGCGTCACTCATAAGCCGATTGACCAGGGCCCCCGTCTGTGTCCGGGAGAAAAATGCGAGGGGCATCCGCTGGATGTGATCGAACAGTCGCATCCGCAGCGACAAGACGACGTCCGCCCCCACACGTGCAGCCAGATATGTCTGGCCAAGACCGAGGGCGGCGTCGAACACGCCGAGGGCGGCGATCAACAGGGCGAGTCGTATAATGAGTGCGGGGTTCTGCTTGATGATCCCCTCGTTGATGATCGCGCGATAGATCAGGGGGTTTGCAGCCTGAATGGCGGAACTGATGCTCGTGACCCCGAAGAACAGGATCAACATGCGCGCGTGCGGTGCGGCGAGCGCCAACGTTCGACGAACCGTGGCCCATTCGATCTTCGTCTGGCCGGTATCGGCAGAGTTGGCCCGCAGAGCGCTCAGCGAGCCGGTGACTACCCTCATCTTGACGCGCTCCTGCTTCCGATCCGACGGGCGGGGCTGGTAAGGTTACATGATGTTTCGAGGACGGTGTCATTGCGGGGCACTCGGGTATCTCTACCAAACGAGCCTCGATCCGCCTGCCTGGTCGGTGCGGGCAGACCAGTGCTCGTTCTGCCGAGCTCACGGGGCGTGGACGACGTCCGACCCCCACGGTTCGCTCACCTTCCAGGTCACCGACCCGAGCCGCCTCGTCCGCTATCGGTTCGGGTTGCGCACTGCCGATTTTCTGATCTGCGGCCAGTGTGGCCTCTACATCGGCGCGGCGATCACGAGGCCGCGGGGCCGCTTCGGAGTCGTGAACGTCAATGTGATGCGACCTGCCCCGGCCGGAATCCCTCAACCGGTGCCGGTGTCGTACGAGGGAGAGAACGAGGCGCAGCGTACGGCACGCCGCGAAGCGCGCTGGACGCCGATCGTCGATAAGCTCTGAAAGGAACGTCATGGATGCCGCTACGTTGCGGTCGATACAGGCTCCCATCAAGGAGCGATACAAGAACGATGCCCAAACGGCGCTGATCACTCTGCGTGCCAAGGGCACGCTCGATGACGCGCACATCGCGTGCAAGGTCGAGACCGGGCGCGCCATCGCGGTGGCTGGTCTTCATCCGGCGACGGGCGGCTCGGGGCTGGAGCTGTGCTCCGGAGACATGTTGCTCGAGGCGCTCGTGGCCTGTGCCGGAGTCACGCTCAAGGCGGTGTCCACCGCGCTCGAGATCCCGCTGAAATCTGGCGCGGTGTGTGCCGAGGGCGATCTCGATTTTCGAGGGACTCTGGGCGTTGCGAAGGATGCGAGGGTCGGCTTCACGGCGATACGACTGAGATTTACCGTCGATTCAGATGCGCCGCCGGAGAAGCTCGAGCAGCTGCTGAAGCTCACCGAGCGCTACTGCGTCGTCTATCAGACAATCCGCGGCGGGGCGCCGGTCTCAGCTCGCCTCGATGCCCAGCGCGAGTGAGGATGCCGTGAGCTCATCGAGCGGTGCCGTGCTCGAGCCGAGCTCCCACTGCGGCCCGAGGCGCTCATCGAGGATCGACTTGAGCGCAACCCGCATGTGCTCCTCAGCGGGCCGAGGGCGTACCTGACCGTGGGCCGCCCGAGCCTGCTCCGCGCAGGCGGCGATGCGGGCCGCATCCCTCAAGCGGCCCTCCCGGCAGGCGAGCAGCGCCATCGCATCGAGTGCCAGGTACAGCTTGCCGGGATCGAGCCTGCGGGCCAGCGCATAGAGCTCCGCGCCCTGGGCGCGCGCTTCATCCAGCTCCCCTGCCATGAGTAGCCCGGCGAAGGCGAGCGCAAGGAGCTCGAACTGCGTCTCTCTCCTTCCCACGTGCCGCAGACTCGAGACCAGGGGCCGGGCGAGCTGCAGGGCGGCGTCCGTTCGCCCGCAGGCGATATCGAGCTCGACGATGCCGACGGTCGCGGCGAGCGCCTGCCGCTCACTCGTCGCCAAGGCGATGCGAACCGCGCGCTCGTAAGCTGCACGGGCTTGCGGATACTCTCCGGCACCCGTGAGCAGCGCGCCTTCGGTGAGCGCCCCGTGCGCGAGCAACCGTGCCGGCCAAGCCGGCTCCTCGAGCCCACGCGCGGTCGCGCAGGACTCGCGCGCGACACCGGGATCCGCTCGCCAGTTGAATGCGAGCAGCATGAGCGCGTGATACCGCGCTCGCGTATCGCCGCTCTCGCCGTGAATCTGCGCGGCGATCTCCGCCGCATAGCGCGCCCGATCGCACTGATGCATCGAGTCGCAGACCGCAATCGCCTCCCAAAAGCGGCCGACCCGTTCGCGCGGCACCTCGCTGGAGAGAACCGCGAGGATCTGCTCGTAACGCGCGCGGCCCTCCGGACAGAGATCGGCCTCGACCCAGAGCGGCCATGCCGAGCCGAACAGCGAGATGGCGAGCGCCGCATCGTGCGCCACTGCCCAATCGAGAGCCATGCGGAGGTTGTCGAGCTCTGGAGCATAGCGGTAGAGCCACAGTGCCTCATCGAGCGACCAGTACTCCCGGTACGCGCGGTCGAGCACGTCGAGCACGCTCACTGCGGTGCGCCTCTGCGCCGCCTCGAGTTCGCCGAAGGTCTGTAGCTTCTGCCACGCGAAGTGGCGCACCGTCTCGAGTAGCGCGTACCGCGGCGGATCCACGGCGACCACACTCACGAGCGAGCGGTCGACCAGACATCCGATCACATCGATCGCCTCGGCCTCATCGACATCCGCATCGGCCGCGCAGCGCGCGGCAGCCGCGAGCGAGAAGCTGCCCGCGAACGCGCTCAGGCGACGAAGCGCACGCTGCTCGCGCGCGGTGAGCAGGCCATAGCTCCACTCGAACGCAGCCTGAAGCGCACCGTGACGCGGCTCGGCGACCGAGGCGAGCCTCAGCAGGCGGAACCGATCATCCAGATGCTCGAGCAAGGCGGTGAGTCCGAGCGCTGGAATGCGCGCGGCGGCCAGCTCGAGCGCCAGCGGGATGCCGTCCAGGCGCCGGCACACCTCGGTCACGAGAGCCGCGTTCGCGCGTGTGAGTTCGAAGCGCCGGTCGACCGCCGCGGCGCGCTGTGCGAAAAGCTCCACTGCCGCGCAGCGGCTTGCTTCGTCGGGGGAGGCGTTCCGCTCAGGAAGGGGCAGAACACCGAGGCGGTACACCACTTCACCGGCAATGCCGAGGGGCACCTGACTCGTGAGCAGCGCTCGTACGGCCTGCGTCTGCGACAGGAACGCGGGTAACTGGGTTGCGAGGATATCGCTCAGATGCTCCGTGCAGTCGAGAACCAACAGCAGCGATAGCTGCTCGAGCGCCTGGGCGAGCGCGACGAAGCCGTCGACGCCCTCCGGGAGCGGCACACCAATCGAGAGCGCGATGGCCGAGGGCACGTGCTGCGCCTCCTGCACGCCTCCGAGCGCCGCCCACGCGACCGCACCGTCGGACTTCGCGGCTTCGCGGGACAGGAGTTCCTGCGCGAGTCGTGTCTTGCCTACCCCGGCGATGCCGACGAGCGTGACCAATCGGCTGCGTGCGAGGATCGCCTCGAGCTCCCCGAGCTCCTGCTCGCGGCCAACGAGTGCCGCGAGCGGGCTCGGCCAGGTGCGGCGCGGCTTGAGCGGCTGCGGCTCACTCGGTGCGGCCCGTGCGGAGGAGTCCGGCGCCGTGATCGTCGCGACCGGCAGCTCGAGGCGGTAACCGAATCCCGGCACCGTGCGAATGGCCCCCGCGCCGAGAACCCGCCTGAGACCTGCGATCTGCGCCGGTAGATTGTTCTCATCGACGACCAGGCGCGGCCAGACCCGCTCGATCAGCGTGGTTTTTGAGACCAGCCGGCCGGCATTCTCGACCAGAACCAGCAGCAGATCGAATGCGCGCGCACCGAGCTCGAGTGGCTTGCCGCCCGCCAACAGGCTCCGCTCGGATGGGACGAGCTCGAATTCTCCGACGCGTATGCGGTTCACGGCTGCGCTGCTTCTCTCGAGTCCAGCCGAGCCTGGCGATCCAAAACCAATATAGCCGAGAGCGCAGCGCGGTTGTAGCGACGTTTCACGCACGCTTCAGCGCGCCTTCAAGACTCCGGGCCGCAATCGGTCGATCCTTTCACCCGCACGCCGAATGAAATACGGCAGTGCATCAGAAGCGGATCCACATACGTCCATCAATGGGAGATCGTCATGAACAAGCTCATCGTCATTATTGCCGCCTGCGGTGCCTTCGGGGCGTTCACCACTTCGCGTGCCGACGAGGGTGTCGCGCGCTCGGTCGTGGTGCACTTCGGGGATCTCGACACGGCGAGCTGGTCGGGTGCCGCCGCGCTTTACACACGGTTGAATCGGGCGGCGCACGAAGTCTGCCAAGAACTCGAGCCGCATGGTCAGCTCTTGCTGCGGCGTCTGTACTCGAGCTGCCTGGAGTTCGCGATTTCCAACGCCGTCGTCGCGGTTGACCGCCCGGTCCTCACGAAGTACGCGGCCGCCCAGGGGATGAAGTCTCCTTCGGCTGCGCCGTCGTACTTCGCAAATGTCATCGGCGGGCGGTCGATCCTGGTCGCCAAGCGATAGTGCGGACTGCCACGTTCAATGAGGCAAGCTATTGAAGTTACTTGGAAATTCCTCCGGACAGGGGCCGCGGCTCGAGCCTTTAGAAGATTTTCATAGAGGCTTCAAGACGCGGCCCCCGTCCTGCGCGACACTGGCCTCAGAGCGGGCGCGGCGGGGATCCGGTAACCCAGCCCGCCGAGCCATCGCGAGGCAGCCCATACAACGAAGGAGAAGGACGTGCCGAAATTCGTCATCGAACGAGAAATTCCGGGGGCCGGGAAACTGACCCCCAGCGAGCTGAAGACGATCTCCAAGAAATCCTGCGGAGTGCTGAGCAGTCTCGGTCCGAGCGTACAGTGGATTCAGAGCTTCGTCACGGCGGACAAGATCTACTGCATCTATTACGCGACTGACGAGTCGCTGGTGCGCCGTCACGCGGAGCTCGGCGGGTTTCCCGCCAACAAGATCTCCCCCGTGACCACCGTCATCGACCCGGCAACCGCAGAGTGAGCTGAAACGCCCGGGACGCGCCCGAGCGCGTCCCGGGTGCAATCCAGGCGGGGGCCGACGACATGCTGCGCCAGATCGTTCACTGACGGCCGCGACCGGCGAGGCGCGCCTGAACAACAACCAAACACGTGCCAGGGAGTTTCACCGATGGAGTCACAATCAGGTTTGTGCGTGCGTCGTCGCCTTCTCACACGCGTTCCGCAGGTCTTCTTGCTCGCCGGCCTCACGGCGCTCGGCCTCAACGCACCGGCCGTAGCGCAGGACTCCGGTGTAGGGCCTCCGCTCAGCCTGGATCAATTCGGCGTGCTGCAGAACTCTTCGTCGAATAACTTCGATACGGGCGCGACCAATGGCTTCTTTGCCAACCTCGGAACCAACGGTCGCACGTGTGGCACGTGCCATGTCGAGGCGGATGCCTGGACTTTCACTCCGCTCCATGCGCAGCTGCTCCGTCAGGATGACCCGCTGTTTGCGCCCGTCGATGGCTCGGACTGTCCGCCGGAGCGGAGTAATCAAGAGTCGAACAGCGCGAACTCCTCGATGATCCTGAAGTACGCGGTGATTCGCATTCAGCTGGCAATCCCCGCCACGGCCAATTTTACGCTGACTTCGGCCACCAACCCGAAAAGGTGCGCCATACCGCCGGGCTCACCAGCGATCTCCGGAGATCTGTTTCTCTTCAGGCGTCCCCTACCCGCCACCAACCTGATGTTCCTGTCCTCGGTGATGTGGGATGGGCGCGAGACATTGGAGAAGATCACGACGCAAGCCGGCGAGGAGAGCACCGCCTCGCTCATGTTCGACCTGGCTGACCAGGCTAACACTGCCACGACCGGCCACGCGCAGGGCGCCTCGATCGCCGCTACGCAGGCGCAGCAGGATATCCTCACGTTCGAGACAGACCTCTCCACGGCGCAGGCGGTTCTCGTACCCGAAGTCGGCATTGCACTGCTCGATGTCGGAGCCCATGGTGGCGCCGACTACCTCAAAGACACGGTGGTGCCAGCTTTTTCAATCGGGGTTAACGATCCGCTGAATCCGCCGTTCACCAACACCGTCTTCACGATCTACTCGGCCTGGGAGCCCACCAGCCCCGGGTACCGCCACCTCTCGCCGGTCCAGCAGGCGATCGGACGCGGTGAAGCGATCTTCAACAACACCACATTTACGATTCACGACGTGCCGGGAATCAACAGTGTTCCCTCCGATCCGCTCTACAATCCCGCCGACCCGCTCGCTGGACAGGATGTGGTAGCGGGGTGCGGCCTGTGCCACAACAATCCGAATGTCGGCAACCATTCCACCTCGTTGCCCATCAACATCGGCGTCACGATGGCCCAGCCGACCAACAACGATAGCCGGGCCAACACCGAGCTGGACCTGGCGAATCTGCCGGTCTATGCGCTCACCAACTCGAGTACGGGTGCCGTCGTCCGGGTAACCGACCCGGGCAAGGCGATGATCAGCGGCGAGTGGACGGACATCGGAAAGACCAAAGGCCCGATCCTGCGCGGTCTTGCGGCGCGCGCGCCCTACTTCCACAACGGTTCCGCCAAGGACCTGGCAACCGTGGTGAACTTCTATAACCAGCGATTCAACATCGGACTGAGCCCGCAGCAGCAGTCCGATCTGGTGACATTTCTCGAGGCGCTCTAGGGCGTCGACGCAGACGCACTGGGCCGACTCGATGCGCTGCCGCGGGCTCTGGCGGTAGCGCACCCCGATCATCGTGCAATCACCCATGAGAGTGGCCCGCGTGTGCTCAACGCATCGCGTCCACGTACCCACGCAACACCAACGTGTCGAGAAGCTGACTGACCGCCTGCTTGGACACCCCCATCCTGCGTCCCATAGAATATTGACCATTGGTCTTCGCAAGGCCGGTAGCCGCCTTCGGAGTCATCGAGGCAGCGCACAATGCCAATCGCCGGCCAGCTCGTCCTATCCGAGCCCGCGGCAGAAACCCGGTCATCGCGCGCCGTTCTCATTGTCTGGGCAATCACGGCGGCCACGGCGGTACTGCATCTAGCGGTGGCCGGCCGCTACGACATGTTCCGCAACGAGCTTTACTTCGTCGTCTGCGGACGCCACCCCGATTTCGGCTACGTGGACCAACCCCCGCTCGTGCCACTGCTTGCCGCGGCAACCCAAGCTTTCGGCGACAACGTTTGGTTGCTGCGGTTGCCCGCGGCTGCGGCCGCAGTCGCTCTGGTTCCTCTGTCGGCCGCGTTCGCGCGCCTTGCGGGTGGCCGGACACTCCCGGTCGTGTTCGCGGCGGCCGCCGCTGCACTCTCGCCGGCCCTGGCGGGAGTCACGGCGACCCTGACGACCACCACGTTCGAACCGTTGGCGTGGACCGTGTACGCCTTCTTGATTGCGCGCGCTGTGCTGCTCGAGCAGCGGCAGGCACTGCTTTGGGCGGGGCTTATCGCCGGAATTTCGATGGAGGCGAAGTACGGAATCGCGATGTGGGCGATTCCCATGGTTGGGGGGCTGCTGCTGACGAGCGCACGGAGGATTCTGGCCTGGCGAGAGTTCTGGGTCGGCGTCGCGCTTGCCGCGCTCATTGCAGCGCCCAGTCTCGTATGGCAGGCAATTCACGATTGGCCTTTCCTGGCGGTGATTGCCGCGCACAAGAGGACGTTTCTCACCGGCGGTCCCGTCGCCTTTACGCTTCAGCAAGTCGCGGCCGTCAATCTGGCGCTGGCGCCACTCTGGCTCGCGGGGCTGATCGGACCCTTTCTGCTGCCGGCGCTCAGACCCCTTCGGTTTCTCTCCATCGCCTTCGCCGGGGCCGCTGTGCTCGATTTCGCGACCGGCGGAAAGGACTACTATCTTTTTGCCGCCTATCCGACGCTCTTTGCCGTCGGAGGGGTGGCGTGCGCCCGCCTCAATCGCAACGTTGCCATGATCTGGCTCGCCGCCGCGGCAGCCGTCTTTGCATTGCTGGCGCCGATCGCTCTGCCGCTTCTCGATCCTCCAGCACTCGCGCGATACCTGCATGTCACGCACCTGCGACCCCCGCCCGATGAGCTCGCAGCGATGGGGGCGCCGCTCACGCAGGTGTTCTCCGATGAGATGGGCTGGAGAGACCTGGAGAAAAAGGTCGCCGCCGCCTTCCGATCCTTGCCCGAGTCAGAGCGGAGCCGGGCGGCGATAATCGCGGTCGACTACGGAGAGGCGGCCGCAATCGACGTCTACGGCAAGGCGGACGGTCTGCCTCCCGCGCTGAGCGGCGAGAATCAGTATTTTCTCTGGGGCCCGCACGGCTACGACGGCTCGGTGATTCTGCATATCAACGGCGACGTGCGCAGTTGGCGGCGTTTTTGTGAGAACACCGAGGTGATCGGCACCTTCGGCGCTCCGTACGCCATGCCTTACGAAAACGGACGCCCGATCCTCCTCTGTCATGGCCTGCGCGCCAATCTCACCGAAACCTGGGCGCGGTTCAGACGCTATGGCCGTTGAGGAGATGACGGGTCCGCCGGCGGGCGGCGGGTCGCGCTCAATCACCAATCAATGCAACGATCTCGCATTGAATGAGAATGCTGCCGGGTAAGTCCTTGGTTTCCGTATGCCGCGCCGGCCGGGCCGCGGAGTCAGGAAACATCGTCACCCAGTGCTTGTTCAGTATTTCGCGCTCAGAAGCATCTTTCATCGCGACATTGACCTTGACGATGTGCTCTGTCGTCCCGCCCGCCTGCTCGAGGATCTCGCGTACGTAGCGGAACATGAGCGCGCATTGCTCATCGAGCGTCGCCGGCGATGTGCCGTCGGCGTGGCGCGGGAGGATGGAGCCCGACATGAGGAGCGGCCCGAGCCTGCATGCCGCGGGGATCGGGTTACGGTGCGCGAAGCCACGCAGGTCAATGCTCTTGCGCTGAGTCAAGTGGCGCCCGGCGGCACTGCCGGCGCAGCCGCCGGGGTGGAAGCAGTGCCCTCCTGAGCGTTCACCGCCTTGGCAATCATCGCGATGATGGCCTCGTTCGGCTTGAATCCTGCGGTACCGACTATTCCATTGCCTTGGGTGGCCGCCATCAGCGGCGTCTGTCCAAAATGATCGACCACGTCGGCCTTGGCGCCGTGCTGCAGCAGATACTGGACAACGTCAGCCCAGCCCCAGTAGATGGCGCCCCATAGGGCCGTCTCTCCCTGACGGTGCCTGAAGCTGTCGTTGCGGCCGATGCGGGTCAAATAGCTGATGGTATCGTCATCGGTCACCTGGGCATTCACGTCGGCGCCCGCCTTCAGGAGAATGGCGAGCGTCGCGATGGCTCTCGACTGTGCGCCGGGCGCGTAATCTCCGCGGTGGTCCGGCACGCGACTCCCATGAGGACCTCGGAAACCCATGCCCGCGGCGGCGATGAGCGGGGTCACTCCTTCATCGTTGACCAGATCCACGAGCGCGCCATGCTCGAGCAGCAGTTGAACGACGACATCGTCGTGGGACATGGCCGCTCGCAGTAGGGGCGTGGCGCCGGTGTGCAGCAGATTGTCCTCGAACCGTCCGCTATTTGCGCCACGGCCCGGCCGCCACAGGTCGAGCTGCGCGTTCGGATCGACGCCGGCACTGAGGAGCATCCGGATGATGTCGACGGCATCGGTCTGATGCTCGGCGTTCTTGGCCTCGGGATTGTCGACCGTCGCACTCGCTGGCGAGCTAAACGACGGCCCGTCGAGACCAAAATCGTTGTAGGTGTGCACATCGACGGCTACGTACAGCGGGGTTCGGCCGTACCAATCCCAGGTATTCGGATTGGCGCCATGCTGCAGGAGGTACTTGGCGACATCGTAATGCCTGTTGTCGATCGCAGAGATGAGGGGCGTGATGCCCTCCGGTGTGGGCTTGTTGACGTCCGCGCCCCTCCGGAGCAGCCAGCGCACGCATTCGAGGCAGCCCGAGCGCACGGCGTAGAGCAGCGGCGTCAGGCCCCCTTCGGGCCGGTTTTGACCGCGCGGCTCCGAGGTCAGCTCCCCCTCCTTATCCAGCCAGTCGTTGTAGTACGCGCGCGTGTTGACATCGGCGCCCCGCTTGATCAGGTACTTCGCCACCTCGGGGAAGTTCAGGGCGACCGCCCACATGAGCGCCGTCTGGCCGTGCATCCGCTCGCGTGCGTTGACATTCGCCCCGTAGTGGACGAGCAGCTTCACCATCTTCAGCACCCCGGTGTGCGTCGCCGCCATGAGCGCCGTCTCGCCGCCCGGGCCCTCCTCGTCCGCCTGGGCCCCGGCCCGCAGCAGCATCTTGGCGAGCTCGAGGTTGGCCGTCTCAACCGCCTCCTCGAGCGGATAAGAGCCGAGGTTGTTCTTGAGATTGGGATCGGCGCCATGCTTCAGCAGCGCTTTGACCAGCGGGACATCGAGCCGGTACACGGCCCAGTCGAGCGCCGTGGTCCCGTCGGCCTGCGGCGCATTGACGTTCGCTCCAGCGTCGATCATCTTCAACGCTGCCGCATCTTGCCCCGCCTGCGCCAAATCGGCGAGCCCGGGGCCGGCATGCGCAGTCGCAAAGAAGGCCAACATTCCTGCTGCCGCGATTGGCCACCGTGTCATCACGAGTCTCCGCTGCCTAAAGGATTGTCGGGGACAGCGCATAATGATGACCCCACATTCCGTGGAAGGCTGAATACACGAAGGTCTTCGGATCCTTCCACGTGCGGCTCAAGCCATTCATCACGCCGGCATTGAGTATGTCCTCGGCGGAGCGGCCCTTCAGCATGAGATCAAGGATACGCGTGTAGAGGACCTGCAGCATGTCGCGCTCGGCCCTGATCGCGCTGCGCGAGACGGCAGGCCCGTAGGCGGGCACGACTTTCGTCTGATCGTCGGCGAGCTTGTAGAGCAGCGTGAGCGCATCCAGCCGGCTGCCCAGCCAGCCGCCACCGTACCAATCAAGCACCGGATCCTGTACCGGCGACACGGCGTGGCCGACAGCAAGGATGTTGGAGTCCCGGAAGTAAACGTAGCAGTCGCCGTCGGTATGCGCCTCGACGAGGTAGCCGTACTCGATGTGCTCGCCGCCCGCGGTCATGGCGCCCGTTGTGAAGAAGGTCTCGGTCGGCCAGGCCGCCCGCGGGAGCGCTTTGTCGTAGCGATCCTCGGCCGGATTGTAGTGATCCGTCGCGATCCAGCTCCACGTCTTGTGATGCGCAATGATCTTCGCCCCCGCCTTGCCCAGTGCCTCGTTGGAGCCGGTCTGGTCGCGGTGCCAGTGCGTGTTGATCAGAGTATGAACGTGCCCGGCACCGGGGAGATCGCGCAGCGCACCGAGCAAGTCCGTCGTGTACCCGGGGCTGCCGCCATCGACGAGCAGCACGCCATCGCCCGTCGAGAACGCCAGGACGTTGTCCTCGACACCGCTCACGACGGCCATCCTGTCGTTGAGGCGCACCATGCGCGGGGAGGCGACGAGGGGAACCGCCCCTGCAACGCGCGGGAGCAATGCGCCGAGCGCTGCGCCGAGCAATCCCCCGGCCGTCCCTCGTAGAACCGTCCGGCGATCCACCATTTCGAGTCCTCCTGGCGTGCCTAGATCGAGACGGTGCCGGTACTGCTACCGAACTTCTCTTGCTCGACGCCGACCGTGTTGAGAATGGTCAACAGCACATTGGAAAGCGTCGTGTGCGGCGGCAGCTCGATGTGCTGTCCGCCGCCCTTGATCTTGCCGCATGCGCCCCCGACGATGATGTTGGGAAGCGGGTAGCTGTCGTGCTTGTCGCTGTTGCTCATGTTCGAGCCGTACAGGAAGATCGAGTGATCGAGCAACGTGCCGTCACCATCCTGGATCGACGCGAGCTTGTCGATGAAGTGGGCGAAGCGCTCGGTGTGCCAGGTCTCTATCTTGATCAGGCGACGAAGCCTCTCGATGTCGTTGGCATGATGCGACAGCGGATGGAACGCATCGGGCACCCCGATGAAATTGTAGGTGCGGCTGGTTCCTTCCGACACCATGAAGTGCGTCACGACCCGGGTCACATCGGCCTGATAGGCGAGCGCAATCAGGTCAAACATCAGCTCCACTTGCTTGTCGAACTGGTCGTCCACCCCGACCGGGGCATCGGGCAGGGTGACGTTCGTGAGCTTGTGGGCCTCCTGCTTCTCGATACGCCGCTCGATCTCCCGGACCGTATCGAGATAGTTATCGAGGACGACACGGTCCTCGGCGCCCAGATCGCGCTGAAGCGCCTTGGTACCGTCGGAAACCAGATCGAGCAGGCTCGAGGTCTGCTGCAAGATGGCCGCGCGTTGCTGCGCCGTGTCGCCCTCGCCGAAAAGCTGCGTGTATACCTTGCGCGGGTTGTAATCGAACGGCAGCGGCGTGCGCGCGTCGCGGAAAGAGAGCGTCGAGCTATAGAAGCAGCCGGAACTGCCTTGGCAGGCGGCCGTCTGAATGGTGGACTCCGAGGCTACCTGCAGGGAGGGGAGCGAGGTCTCCTGGCCGATGTGCTGCGCGACCGCCTGGTCGAGCGTGATGGCCATTTCCGGGAAAGCCGATGCCGTGTTCGGATGCACACCGCTCAGCCACGCGGCCGGAACCAGCGTATGCACCGAATCGAGGCTCGCCAAGTCCTCGAGTCCTCCGAAGGAGGTCACGCAGCGCTTGTACTTCTCGAGCGACGCCAGAACCGGGCTCAGCTTGAAGGTGGGACCCTTACCGCTCGGCGTCCAGTGATCCATCTTCTCCCCGTAGGGCGTGTTGTTCATGATCGCGCCATGAGGGAGGTAGAAGAATCCCGCGTGCATCTTCGGCGCCGCAGCCGTCTTCGCGAGCGCAGTCCCCGCCGGAATCATCGCATCGAGCAGCGGCAATCCCAGCGAAACGCCCAGTCCTTTGAGTGTTGCCCGACGAGAGATGTGCTTCTTGGTCAGAAACATGGGTCACTCCTTACCGGTGTTGGACGCAACCTTCAACCCGGCAGGTCGAGCCGATTCGGGCTCTGACTGCATGCGGAAGTCGTCGCTGTCGACAATTCCGAGAACGATCGAGAAGAACCGGTAATCATCGTTCTTCGCCGCACGCACAATCCCACGAACCTGCGGCATGTCGTAGTACTCCACCTTCCGGCCGAGTGCGTACATCAGCAGCTTCTGGGTCATGGCGGTGGCAAACTGATCCGGCCTCTCCATGAGCCGTCGCCGCAGATCGTTCACGCCGTCCATCTTCACACCACCCGGCAGGACGGACGTCACATCGATCGGCTCGTGCGCGATGTGATCGAAGGTCCGCCACTCACCCGTCGCATCAAAGTTCTCGAGCGAAAGGCCGTACGGGTCGATCACTCCGTGGCACTGGCGGCAGGACGGGCTCGTGCGGTGGAGCTCCAGGCGCGCGCGCACGGTGGTCGGCCTCTGTCCCGGCTTGATGTCCAGGTTCATGTTGACTCCGGCGGGGGGCTGAGCGGGAGGCGTTCCCATCAGCTTGTCGAGAATCCAGGCGCCGCGCCGCACCGGGGAGGTGCGGTTGGCGTAGGAGGTCTCCATCAGCATCGCACCCTTGCCAAGCAAGCCCCAACGCACCGGGTTTACGAGGACGACACGCCGGAACTGGCTGCCGTAGACCGAATCGATGCCGTAGTGCCGGGCGAGCTGCTGATTGAGAAAGGTGTAGTTGGCATCGAGCAGCTCGAGCACATTCTGGTTCTGGAGAAGGATGCTCGAGAGGAACAGCTTCGCTTCCGTGACGAAGTCCTCGCCCAGCTGCGGGGTGTAGTCCGGAAACAGCGTGCGATCCGGCACGACTGAGCTCAGTTTGTCGAAGTCGAGCCAGTGGAATGCAAAGTCGTCGACGAGCGACGAGGCGCGCGGATCAGCCAGCATCCGCAGCACCTGTGCGTTGAGAACCTTCGGCTCGGTGAGTTCACCGGCGGTCGCGAGGTCGAGGAGCTCCTGGTCCGGACCCTGGTCCCAGAGGAAGAAAGACAGGCGCGAGGCGAGCTCCAGATCGCTCAACCGGTGGAGCTTGCCGTCATCCGCGTTTCTCGTCGGCAGAATCGTCCGATACAGGAAAGCCGGGCTCACGAGGACCGCGGCCACCACGTGCTCGATCCCCTCGTTGAACCCGCCGAGCTTGTACCCGGCATCGTAGAAGGGCATCAGCCGGTCGAGATCGGCTTGCGTGAGCGGCCGGCGGAAAGCGAGGCGCGCCAGATGCTC
>JASHUC010000145.1 GCA_030040235.1 Gammaproteobacteria bacterium
GCGATCGATGACGTGAAGCAGATGATGAGCGGGCTGCTCCAGCCGGAGGTGAAGGAGCAGATCGTGGGCATCGCCCAGGTCCGCGACGTCTTCCGCTCGAGCAAGTTCGGCGTCGTCGCGGGCTGCCTAGTGACCGAGGGCTACGTCCGGCGCAACAATCCGATCCGTGTGCTGCGAGACAACGTCGTCATCTTCGAGGGCGCGCTCGAGTCGCTGCGCCGTTTCAAAGACGACGTGAACGAGGTGCGCGCGGGCACGGAGTGCGGCATCGGCGTACGCAACTACCAGGACGTGCGCGTCGGCGATCAGATCGAGTGCTTTGCGCGCGTCGAGGTTGCGCGTACCCTGCAGTGATGGGCGAGTCGCGTCACCGCAAGGTCGAGGCGGAGCTGCAGCGGGTGCTCGCCGAGCTCGTGAGCCGCGAGCTGAAGGACCCGCGCGTCGGGAACGTCACGATCACCGCCGTTGCCGTGGCGCCGGACCTCAAGACGGCGCGCGTCTTCTTCGTGCCCTTCGCTTCGGGCCATTCGCCCGAGGAGGTGCAGGAGGGACTCACCCACGCCGGAGGGTTTCTGCGCGGGGAGGTGGCCCGGCGGCTCGCGCTGCGCTACGCGCCGCGTCTGGAGTTCGCCTTCGACGAGAGCTTCGATCGGGCGGATCACCTCACCCATCTCATCGCGAACGCCCTCGAGCCGCGCAAGCCACGATGCTGAGCGGCGTTCTGCTCCTGGACAAGCCGGAGGGAGTTTCCTCGAACGGCGCCCTGCAGCGTGTGCGCCGCGCGACCGGCGCGGAGAAGGCCGGGCACGTCGGCAGCCTCGACCCGCTCGCAACCGGTATGCTCCCGGTCTGCCTGGGGGAGGCGACCAAGATCGCCGGAGAGCTCGTGGGCGGGCGCAAGCGCTACCGCTTCGAGATCGCGCTCGGAACAGCGACCGACACCGGTGATCGCGAGGGCGCGGTGATCGAGACTGCGCCGCTTCCGAGCCTCGATGCCGAGCCGCTCGCGCGAGTGCTCAAGGGGTTTCTGGGGCGCCAGCCACAGGTTCCGCCCATGTACTCCGCCCTGAAGCGAGGCGGGCAGCCGCTCTACCGCCTCGCCCGCGCGGGGCTCACCGTCGAGCGCGCACCGCGCGAGATCGAGATCGAGGAGCTCGAGGTGACCGCTGCGCGCACCGAGGCGCTCGAGCTCGAGGCGGTCTGCTCCAAGGGCACCTATATCCGGGTGCTCGCGGCGGATATCGCACGGGCGCTCGGCTCGTGCGGCCACGTGCGGCGCCTGCGGCGGCTGTCGGTCGCGCCCTTCGAGGGCGAGCCCATGCAGACTCTGGAGTCGCTCGAGGAGGCCTGTCGCCGCGGGCAGATGCCGGGCCTCATCGCCGCCGATCAGGCCCTGAGGAATCTACCCCCGGTGACGGTCGGCGGGGCGTGCGCCGAGCGCCTCGCGCACGGCCAGGCGGTCGCCCTGCCTGTACCGTGCCCCGCGGGGCGCGTGCGGCTGTATGGCCCCTCCGGCCGCTTCCTCGGCCTCGGCGAGGCCGCCGGCGGCGCGCTCCGCCCCAAGCGGATGTTTCTTGTGGCAGAGGGAGCCTAGCGAGTAGAATCCGCGCCGCGAAAAGACAGGGTAAACGAGAGAAGTTTTCGGGAATAGTGCGCAATGCCGTTAAGTAGCGAGAAGAAGGGCGGAATCGTCGCGCAGTTCCGCCGCAACCCCACCGATACCGGCTCACCCGAGGTCCAGATCGCGCTTCTGTCGGAGCGGATCAACGGACTCGGCGAACATTTCAACGCCCACAAGCGCGATCACTCCTCGCGCCGGGGCCTGGTGAAGCTCGTCAATCAGCGCCGCAAGCTGCTCGATTACCTCAAGTCGACACAGCCGCAGAAGTACCAGGAGCTCGTCGAGCGCCTGGGACTGCGTCGCTGATCGCTCGTGCAGTCGCACCGGAACTCGGGTCGCGCCCTCGGCGCTCGAGCGTTACCGTTCGCTTTGTGAGGATCCGATCGTGAGCGTGTTCAGCAAGTCCTTCGCCTATGGGCCGCATCCGGTGACGTTGGAGACCGGCGAGCTCGCGCGCCAGGCCGATGCCGCCGTCAAAGTTGCGATGGGCGATACCGTCGTGCTCGTCACCGCGGTTGCGCAGCAGCAGCCTCAGCCCGGACGGGATTTCCTCCCACTCACCGTCAACTACGTCGAGAAGACCTACGCGGCCGGCCGCATCCCCGGCGGGTTCTTCAAGCGCGAGGGCCGCCCGACCGAGAAGGAAACGCTCACCTCGCGGCTCATCGACCGGCCGATCCGGCCGCTGTTTCCGGATGCCTTCTACAACGACGTGCAGGTCGTCGCGACGGTGCTGTCGGTCGATCCGCAGGTCGATCCCGACATCCCCTCGATGCTCGGCGCCTCCGCGGCGCTGTCGCTCTCGGGCGTGCCTTTCAGCGGCCCGATCGGCGCGGTGCGCGTCGGTTACCGCGGTGGTCAGTACCTGCTCAATCCGACGGCCCCCGATCTCGCCGACTCGCAGCTCGAGCTCGTAGTCGCCGGGACCGAGCAGGCCGTGCTCATGGTCGAATCCGAGGCGCAGGGCCTTCCCGAGGACGTGATGCTCGGGGCCGTCGTGTTCGGCCATCAGCAGATGCAGGTCGCGATCCGCGCCATCCGCGAGCTCGTCGCCGAGGCGGGCAAGCCGCGCTGGAACTGGCAGCCGCCGCCCGAGAATGCGGAGCTCGCAAGCGGGGTGGCCCTGCATGCGCAGGCGGCGCTTTCGCAGGCCTACACGATCACCGAGAAGCTGCAGCGGCGCACGCGGATCCAGGAGATCAAGACCCAGACGCTCGCGGCGCTCGCCTCGGGCGAGGGAGCCAAGTGGGATGCCGAGCAGGTCGAATCGCAGCTCTTCAAGCTCGAGAGCAGCATCGTTCGCCAGCGCATCCTCAACGGCGAGCCGCGCATCGACGGGCGCGACGCGCGTACCGTGCGCCCGATCAGCGTCAAGGTGGGCCTGCTGCCGCGTACTCACGGCTCCGCGCTCTTCACTCGCGGCGAGACGCAGGCACTCGTCGCTACCACGCTCGGAACCACGCGCGACGCTCAGATCATCGACGGACTCGCGGGCGAGCGGCGCGAGCCGTTCATGCTGCACTACAACTTCCCGCCGTTCTCCGTGGGCGAGACGGGCATGATGGGCTCGCCGAAGCGCCGCGAGATCGGTCACGGCAATCTTGCCCGCCGCGGCGTGAGCGCCGTGATGCCGGACATGACGAAGTTTCCCTACGTCATTCGCGTCGTCTCCGAGATTCTCGAGTCGAACGGCTCGAGCTCCATGGCGAGCGTGTGCGGCACGAGCCTCTCGTTGATGGACGCGGGTGTTCCGATCAAGGCGCCCGTCGCCGGTGTTGCCATGGGGCTCGTCCTCGAGGGAACGCGCTTCAAGGTTCTCACCGACATCCTCGGCGACGAGGATCACCTCGGGGACATGGACTTCAAGGTCGCCGGAACTCGGGAGGGGGTCACGGCGCTGCAGATGGACATCAAGGTCGAGGGTGTCACCCCGGAGATCATGCGGGTGGCGCTCGGGGAGGCGCGCGAGGGGCGGCTGCACATTCTCTCGGAGATGAACCGCGTGCTCGCGGCACCGCGCGCGCAGATGTCCGAGTGGGCTCCGTCGATCATCACGCTCAAGATCGATCCGGAGAAGATCCGCGATGTGATCGGCAAGGGCGGTGCGGTGATTCGCCAGATCACCGAGGAGACCGGAACGACGATCGACATCGAGAGCGACGGCACGGTCAAGATCGCCTCGGTGAGCGGCGCGGCCGGCCGCGAGGCTCAGCGGCGCATCGAGCTCATCACCGCCGACGTCGAGGTGGGCCGCGTGTACGAAGGCCGCGTGGCGCGGCTCATGGATTTCGGCGCCTTCGTCACCATCCTGCCGGGCCGCGACGGCCTGGTGCACATCTCGCAGATCTCCGACGAGCGGGTGGAGCGCGTGAGCGACAAGCTCAAAGAGGGTGATGTGATCCGCGTGAAGGTGCTCGAGGTGGACCGCCAGGGACGCATCCGGCTGTCGATGCGCAACGTCGACGCTGCCTGAGCTGCCTCTGGAGCGCTTACGCTCCTGCGCCCGGAAACGTGCCTTCGTCCTCCACGCGTCCGCGCGGCGTCGCATCCATCAGCGAGCGGAAGATCTGGTCCTGCACGGAGCGCCAGCGCTGATAGTTCTTCTGCACGACGGTTGCGACCGCATCCTGCGGATCGGCTCCCACGACGCTCTTGGCCCGCTCACGCACCTCACGCAGGTGATTCGCAAACAGCTTCAGGCTCTGCTCGAGATAGCAGCCGATCACGCCCTGCATCGCGCCGCCTCCGTAGGAGCGGATGATCTGCGCGAGAAAATCCCGGCTCATCAGGGGTTCCCCGCCGTGCTCCTGCTCGGCGATGACCTGCAGCAGGATGCTGTTCGTGATGTCCTCCTGGGTCTTCTTGTCGACCACGACGAAATCGATGCGGTCGATCACCAGCTTGCGCACATCCCCGAGCGTGATGTAGCGACTTTCCACCGTGTCGTATAGCCGTCGATTCGGATATTTTTTGATGGTTCTGGGTTCGCTCATTGCAAGCTCCCGCTATTGAAGCGCCCGTTATCGTGATGACGGGCGCCGCCGGCGCAGAGTCGGCGGGGCCGCCCTCCCGGTCCCCCCACCACATATAGTACAACGGAAGCTGCGGACGCAGACCAGCCTGCGGTCAGAGGGCACCCGAGCCCGCGTTCAACCGCCAGCCCCCGCGTTCAGCCCGGCAGGCGAACCGAGCGGATTCCGTTCAATCGCCCGATGTCCCAGTGCCCGATGGCCCAGCGGAGCACCGTCCCGGGGGCCTCGCCGGCGAGCCCCGGCGGGGGCTCCTGGCGCAGCAGGCGCAGCGCCTGCACGAGCCATGCGCTGGCCTTCGGGGCATCGAGCGGGACCGAGCGCCGTGACTTGGCGAGCTTGCTGCCGTCCGGCTCGACGACCAGCGGCAGGTGGGCATAGCTCACTCGAGGGAGGTCCAATGCTCGAGCGAGCGCGATCTGCCAACCCGTGCTCGCGAGGAGATCCGCCCCCCGCACCACATCGGTCACGCCCTGCGCGGCATCGTCCACGACGACCGCGAGCTGGTAGGCCGTCAATCCGTCGCGCCGCCGCACGATCACGTCCCCGAGCTCGGCGAGCTTGAGCTCGCAGCGTCCCTGAATGCGATCGTCAAAGCCGATGGTCACCTCCTCGTCGATCCGGAAGCGCACGGCGGTCGGACCCGGCCGGGTGGGGCCCCGGCGGCAGGTGCCGGGGTAGCGGGGCTGCGTCGTGTCCGCGTGGCCGCGCCGCGTGCAGCTGCACTCGAAGGTGAGTCCGCGCGCAACCAGACGCCTCAGGGCTTCGGCGTAGAGCTCGGTCCGCTCGCTCTGGCGGAGGACCTGTCCGTCCCAGCAAAGCCCGAAGGCCTCCAGAAGCCGCAGGATCTCCGCCTCGCTCCCCGGAAGCACACGGGGTGCATCCAGATCCTCGATGCGAACGAGCCAGCGGCCGCCGTGATGGCGCGCATCGAGGAAGCTGCCGACCGCGGCAACGAGGGATCCGAGATGTAGTTTGCCGCTCGGTGTCGGAGCGAAGCGGCCGGTGTAGCCGGCTCCCGCAGGGCGGCTCGGCTCAGCGGTAGCGGTCGTCGCGGTCGCCGTACTGCCGCTCGCGCCGCTCGCGTCGCTCCTGAGCCTCGATGCTGAGTGTCGCAACCGGTCGCGCCTCGAGCCGCTTGATCCCGATCTCTTCGCCCGTTTCCAGGCAGTAGCCGTACGTGCCGTCCTCGATCCGCTTGAGCGCCTCGTCGATCTTGCGGATGAGTTTGCGTTCGCGATCCCGCGTGCGCAGCTCGAGGCTGAACTCCTCCTCCTGAGTGGCCCGATCATTGGGGTCGGGGAAGTTGGCCGCCTCGTCCTTCATGTGGGTGACGGTGCGGTCGACCTCCTCCATGAGATCGCGTTTCCAGTTGAGCAGGATCTGGCGGAAGTGCTCCGTCTGCTCCTTGCTCATGTACTGCTCGCCGCGCTTGAGGATGTAGGGCTGTACGTTGCGCGGCCCAGCGAGGAGGCTGCCGGGCTCGGCGGCCTCGGTATCGTCAGCGTCGTTGGCCGCGGCCGGCAGCAGCCGCTGTGCCGCCGGCGGGGCTTTCGCGTGCGGCGCAGCGGGGCGATCCGAAGCGGGCGCGGCGGCGGGTGCGGCCTCGGGAAGGGTGCGTGTGGCCTCGGTTTCCCGGCCACTGCCATTCACGGTGGCTGATTTACGAGTCGCGGGAGCCGCCTTGGGGCGGGCGTGGCTCGCGACCTTCGTGCGCTCAGCGGGCTTGCGCGCCGCCGCCTTCCGGGCCGGCGTGCGGCTCACGGATTTCTTGCTCTTACCGGGCTTTATGGCGGTTTTCTTGGCGGGCATCTAGGCCTCCTTCAAAAGCAATAGCCTTCGAAGAACGCGCGATTATACCGGCGCATCCGCGACTGTACAGCGCGCGTCCCCGGGCGCTTTTAGCGCCCCCGGGGCACCGGGATATGTCCCGCCGCCGGATGCACTGCCCGGCGTTTGGGCTCCCGGAAAGGCCTCAGGGCAGTGCGACGGGGACCGGGGCGTTCCAGCCGGGCTGCCGGCGCTCGACGATGACGCTCGTGTGAATGCCCCCGCGCACGTTGAAGCGCGCCGTGAGACGCAGGAACCGCGGCACGAGAAGCTGAGCGAGCCGGGAGGCGATCTCGTTCGTCACCGCCTCGTGAAAGGCGCCGCGGTTACGGAACGACCAGAGGTAGAGCTTGAGCGACTTGAGCTCGACGCACAGCCGGTCCGGAACATACTCGAGCTCCAGGGTCGCGAAATCCGGCTGGCCTGTCCTTGGACACAGACAGGTGAACTCCGGCAACGTCATGCGGATCGTGTAATCGTGATCCGGCTCGGGATTGGCGAAGGTCTCGAGGATCTGGTTGGGCTCGCCGGCCATATTCAAAGGCGGACCGCGAAGAATTAATCTATCATCCGGGAAAGCAACCGCGGGGGTCACTACTTACACGATGCGGCTCATCAAGATCAAGCTCTCCGGTTTCAAATCCTTCGTCGATCCCACCACAATCAGCTTCCCCGGTACTCTCACGGGCGTCGTCGGCCCGAACGGCTGCGGCAAGTCGAACATCATCGATGCCGTGCGCTGGGTCATGGGCGAGCTCTCGGCGAGGTATCTGCGCGGGGACTCGATGGCCGACGTGGTCTTCAACGGCTCGGTGAGCCGAAAGCCGGTCGGAACGGCCGCCGTCGAGCTCATATTCGACAACAGCGACGGCAAGATCGGCGGCGCGTACGCGAGCTATGGGGAGATTTCCCTGCGCCGCACGGTCGCGCGCGACGGCAGCTCGGGGTACTTCCTGAACGGGGCACGCTGCCGGCGCAAGGACATCACGCAGCTGTTTCTCGGCACGGGACTGGGCTCGCGCAGCTACGCCATGATCGAGCAAGGAACGATCTCACGGGTCATCGAGGCGAAGCCCGAGGATATGCGCGCGCTGCTCGAGGAGGCTGCGGGGATCTCCCGGTACAAGGAACGGCGGCGCGAGACCGAGTCGCGCATGGCCGAGACGCGTGAGAATCTCGAGCGCTTGCAGGACGTGCGGGACGAGGTGGAGAAGCAGATCCGCCATCTGCAGCGCCAGGCGGCGACCGCGCGGCGCTATCAGGCTCTGAAGGAAGACGAGCGCCGCGCTGCCGCGGAGTTGCTCGCGCTGAAGCTGCGCGAGCTCGATCGTGGCGCCGGGGTGCACGACAGTGCCACGCGCGAGCGCGACCTCCTCATGCAGTCCGCGCTCGCCGAGCAACGCTCGGCCGAGGCGCACCTCGAGCGCCAGCGTGCGGTGCACGCCGAGCGCAACGAGCGGCTCTCGCAAGCTCAGGCTCGCTACTACGAGGCTGGGGCGGACGTGACCCGCACGGAGCAGGCCATCGAGCACACGCGGGAGCTGCGCGAACGCCAGCAGAGCGAGCTCGCCCAGGCGCGCGCGACGCTTGCGGAGCTCGCCGGCCATATCGAGCGCGACGAGCGGCAGATCGCCACCGTGCGCGAGGAGCTCACCGGGCTCGCGCCCCGGCTCGCCGAAGCTCAGCGCGAGGAGCATGCGACATCCGAGGCGCTCGCCCGGGCCGAGCAGGAGCTCGCCGAATGGCAGCAGCGCTGGGAGCGGTTCGTGGGGGCCGCCGGGGCGGCGAACCAGGCGAGCGAGGTCGAGCGCGCACGCATCGAGCAGCTCGAGGGACAGCTCGAACGCCTGGCGGCCCGGGCGGAGCGCTTCGCGACCGAGCGTGAGCAGCTCGCTGCGCAGGATTCCGGCGAGCAGCTCGGCGCGCTTGCCGCGCGCGAGACGGCGGCGCGCGAGCACAGCGAGGAGCGTACGCGCGCGCTCTCGGGCGCGCTCGGGCGCGTGCAGGCGCTGCGCTCGGAGCAGCTCTCCATCGAGGGGCAGCTCGAGGTGGCGCGCGCCGCTCGGGAGCGGGCACGCGGCGAGCTCGTCTCGCTCGAGGCGCTGCATCAGGCGGCGCTCGCCCGCGACGAAAGCGCCGTCGAGTGGCTCGAGGCGAGCGGAATCGGCGCCCGGCCGCGCGTGGCGGAGAGCCTCGAGGTGGAGCCGGGATGGGAGCGCGCCGTCGAAACCGCGCTCGGTGAGAACCTCGAAGCGGTCTGCATCGAGCGGCTCGATGAGCTCCTCGACTCTTTGGAGGCGTTCTCCGGCGGGCGCCTCATGCTGCTCGAGCATCGGGACCGCGACGAGACGGGCGCGACCGAGCCGCACGCCGCCGGCTCGCTCGCAGCGAAAATCATCCGCGGGCCCGCCGCGCTTCGCCGGGAGCTCTCCCGGGTGCTTGCCGGGGAGTCCCTCGCCGAGGCGCTGCGCCGCCGCGCGACCCTCGCCGAAGACGAGTCGATCGTCACGCGCGGGGGCGAGTGGATCGGGAAGGATTGGGTGCGCCTGCGCCGCGGCCGGAACCCGCAGGAGGGCATCATCGAGCGTGAGCAGCGCCTGAAGGTGCTGCGCATGCAGTTCGGCGCCGAGGAGATGCGCGTCACGGGCATCGAGAGCGAGCTCGCCGCGGTGCGCGCCTCTCTCGCCCAGGCCGAGCATGATCGCGACCAGGCGCAGACGCAGATTCAGAGCGCGCATCGCGAGCACGCCGGGCTGCTCGGGCAATTCGAGGCGGCGCGAGCCCGATCGGAGCAATCATCGGTGCGCCTCGGCCGTTTGCAGGAGGAGACCGCGGAGACCACCCGCGAGGGTGCGGCGGCTCGCGAGGCGCTGGCGCGCGCCCGCGAGGCGCTCGATCGTGGGCTCGCGCTCTCCGGGGAGCTCGAGTCGCAGAAGCCGGCGCTCCAGGCCGAGCGCGACGAGCGACGCGAGCGGGTCACGCACGCGCGCACGCGCGCTCAGGCCGGACAGCTCGCGGCGCGCGATCTCATCGTGCGGACCGAGTCGCGTCGCTCGAGCGAGGCCTCGATGAGCGCCGGATTGAGCCGCATGCTCGAGCAGCGCTCCCAGCTGGCGCAGCGCTGCGAGACGCTCGAGGGCGAGCTTGCGGGGGGCGATGCACCGGCCCGCGCGCTCGGTGAGCGGCTCGAGACCTTCCTTGCTCAGCGGCTCGAAGGCGAGGGCGAGCTCGCCGCCGCGCGCCGTGCGCTCGAGGAGGCCGAGGAGGAGCTCCGCCGGCTCGATGAAGCGTGTGCCGCTGCCGAGCAACGCGTGCAGCAGGCCCGCGAGGCCATGGAGCAGGCGCGCCTTGCGGCTCAGGAGACGCGCGTGCGCCGTGAGGCGCTCGCCGAGCAGTTCGCGGCGACCGGCTTCGAGCTCGCGGGCCTTCTCGAGGCTCTGCCCGCGGATGCCGAATGGATGCGCTGGGAGGAGCAGCTCGCGGAGCTCAAGGCGGCCGTGGAGAGGCTGGGTCAGGTCAATCTGGCGGCGAT
>JASHUC010000146.1 GCA_030040235.1 Gammaproteobacteria bacterium
CTCGTTTGCATCTCCAACCGCGTATCGCTGCCACGCCGCTCCACCGCCCCGGGTGGGCTTGCGGTGGGGGTGCTGGCCGCGTTGCAACGGGTGGGCGGGATGTGGTTCGGCTGGAGCGGGGAGACCTCCGAGGATCCGCAGCCGGAGCCGGAGGTGCTGGTTCGAGACAACGTCCGGTTCGCGACCATCGAGCTCAAATCCGGCGAGTTCGAGCGCTACTACAACGGCTTCTGCAACAGCGCGCTCTGGCCGCTGTTTCACTACGCGACCGGGCGCTTCCGCTACGAGCACGAGGACCACGAGGCCTACCAGGCCGTCAACGCCCACTTCGCCCGCCAGCTCGAGAAGCTGCTGCGGCCCGACGATGTCCTGTGGGTGCACGATTACCATCTGATCCCGCTCGGCCGCTACCTGCGGCAGAGCCAGTTTCGCGGACCCATCGGCTTCTTCCTGCACATTCCCTTCCCGCCGCTGCAGGTCCTGCGGGTGCTGCCGAGCTACGGGGAAATCCTCCGCGATTTGTGCCATTACGACCTGGTCGGCTTTCAAACCGAAGACGACCTGCAGGGATTCACCTCCTGCCTCGAGCTGCCGCCGCAGGCGATCACCCGGGCGCCGAACGGCGCGCGGATCGAATCGGGGGGGCGGAGCGTGCGGCTCGGTGTGTATCCGATCGGCGTCGAGACCGATCAGGTGGCGAGCGAGGCGGCCACCGCGACCTCGGAGGAGACGGTGCAGCGGCTCATCGCGAGCCTGCTCGGCCGGCAGCTCATCATCGGCGTCGATCGCCTCGACTACACGAAGGGACTCACGGAGCGGTTCGGGGCGTTCGAGGAGTTTCTCACGACCTTTCCGGACAGCCAGGGGAAGGTCACATTCCTGCAGATCGCTCCCCTCAGCCGCTCCGACGTGCTCGCCTACAGCGAGATCAGGCTCGCGCTGGAGCAGACCGCCGGTCGCCTGAACGGACGCTTCGCGGAGGCGGACTGGACGCCGGTGCGCTATCTCAACCGCAATTTCTCCCACGTGACCCTGATGGGCCTGCTGCGCGCCTCGCGGGTCGCGCTCGTCACCCCGGTGCGGGATGGGATGAACCTGGTCGCCAAGGAGTTCGTCGCGGCGCAGGACGCCGAGGATCCCGGCGTGCTCATTCTCTCCCCGCTCGCCGGAGCGGCGCGCGAGCTCTCGGGCGCGTTGCTCGTGAATCCCTACGACAAGCGCGGCCTGGCGCTTGCGTTGCAGACCGCCCTGCACATGCCGCTCGCCGAGCGCCGCAAGCGCCACGAGCAGATGCTGGGCGCCGTGCGGCGCCACGACATCCACAACTGGTACCGCGAATTCCTCCGCGACCTGACCGGCGAGCGCTTCATCGGCTCGGCATCCGCGCCCACGCCGCTCAACAAGGCATCCGTTCGAAGCGCCGCGGGCGGCTTGTAGTGCAATCCTGCCGTTTTAGTCATTTGCTCGCCGCCGGAGGCGCGAGCGCGAGATCCTTCGAATAGACGACGTTGAGAATGTCGTCGTACCAGCCCTCGACACGCGGCTTGACGAGGTGCTTGTTCACGTAGAAGTAAATGGGGATGAGCGGCTGATCGGCGAGCGCCACGCGCTCGGCCTGCTCGAGCAGCGCCCGGCGCCGCGCGGGATCGGCTTCGGCGGAGGCGCGCTCGAGGAGCGAGTCGTAGGTCGAGCTGCGGTAGTGCGGCAGGTTCACGCCGAAGTCGCTCTTCAGGTACTGCGCGAACGTGTACGCATCGTTGTAATCGCCCACCCAGCTCGAGAGGAACACGTCCACGTCGCGGCGGTCGATGTCGGCGAGCAGCGTCTTGAAATCGACGGTCACGAGCCGCGCCTGAACTCCGAGCGCCTCCTTCCACATCGAGGCGACGGCCACGGCGATGCGATCGTTGATCTCGCTCGCGCTGTAGCGCAGCTCGAACGTGAGCGGACGCTGCGGGGAGTAGCCGGCCTCGCGGTACAGCCGCCGCGCCTCGGCGATGCGCGCGGCGAGCGGCAGCGCACGATAGTCGAAGGACTGCGCCGTGTAGTCGTGAATGCCCGGAGGCACCCAGCCGTACGCGGGTCGCTCGCCGGCCCGCAGAATCGAGGCTGCGAGACGCTCGCGGTCGATCACCATCGAGAGCGCGCGGCGCAGTCCGAGGTGGTCGCGAAACGGGGCACGGTCGAGATTGAAGCCGTAGAAGTAGGTCGCGAGCTGCGGCGAGATGTGCAGCTCGTGGGGAATGTTCGCGCGGATCCAGTCGAGCTCATCGCGCGGCACGACGGCGGTGATGTCGAGGTCCCCGGCCCGATAGCGGGTGAGCTCGGCGTTCTCGTCCGTGATCGGGAGGTACTCGACGCCATCGAGGCGCGTCGCCCGATCGTTCCAGTAAAGATGGTTGCGCTCGGCGAGCACATAGGCGCCGGGGATCCAGTCCTTGAGGACGAACGCGCCGTTGGAGACCATGATTCCCGGACGCGCGAACCGGGCGCCATAGCGCGCGAGCGTCGCGCGATGCACGGGACAGGTGCTCGGATG
>JASHUC010000147.1 GCA_030040235.1 Gammaproteobacteria bacterium
TACGACAATCCGGATCAGCCCGGCCTGTCGAACGCTCACGTCAATGCGGTGCGCTTCTTCATGTACGACATCGGGGTAGAGGGCGCGCCCGATGCCTCGACCTACGCCAACGTCGCCCAGCAGCAGCACATCGCCGAGGGCGAGCTGCCGATCATCACCGCGGCCAACGTAGCGGGCTCATCGACTCAGGCGAGCACCGGCGATACGAGCACCGCGGATCTTGCGACGATCGTTGCCTGGTGGGTCGCGAACGAGCCGACCTTCGCCCCGATCATGAACGGGATCGCCATCAACATCGCCAACGAGTGGGGGCCGGGCGATAGTTCGGTCTGGGCCTCGGCCTACCAAAGCGCGGTCGCCGCGCTGCGCGCTGCCGGATATACCTGTCCGCTGGTGATCGATAGCGGCGGCTCGGGACAGGACATCGACGATTTCCTCAACTACGCGGCGGAGGTCTTCGACTCCGATCCGGAGAAGAACATCATCTTCTCCTTCCATTTCTACGGACTCGGCGAAGGGCCTCCCTGGTCCACGCTCCCGCAGCTCACGACGATCGCCGCTGAACTGGGCTCGCTCGCCCAGACGACCGGTGCGGCATTCGTCATCGGAGAGTTCGGTCCCGGACGGGCGATCGGCCCGAGCCCCACCAACCTTGCCCCCGGTCAGATCATCGAGGCCGCCGAGCAGAACAACCTCGGCTGGATGGCCTGGTCGTGGGACGACAATAATCTGACCGGCTGCGCATCCAACAATGACTGGTTCAGCATGACCTACCACTGCGGTGCCTACACCGTCCCATCGGATCTCACCTACTACGGGCTCGATGTGACCTTGAACCCGGCGTACGGATGGATCGCGCTCGCCAGCCCCGCCTCGTCATTCCTGACGCCGTGAGGAACGCCACGTCCGCAGCTGCCGCACCAGGATGGGCGGGAGCAGGTCGCGAGCGATCGGTCGCAGCCGGGTGAGGAGCCGTGGCCGGGCATCCGCCTGGCTGCCGGCGGCGAAAATCGTCGAGTGCGTCGCGCCGATCTCTTCGGCCGGGCGGCCATTGGAGAAGTAATAGAGCGCGAGCGATTTGCGCGTGGTCCCGGGGGGACATCGCAGCGGGTGCGGGTGCCCGTGGTAGGTGAAGTCCGTCGTCCCGAAGATCATCACGCGGTTGAAAAGCGGGGCCACTCGGACCTCGCAGCGCGTGCGGTCACGATTCCAGAGCTCGAGGTGCCCGCCGTACTCCTCACGCCAGTCCTTGTTGAGATACAGCAGCAGATTGAGCCGGCGGTCGAGGCCAAACCGGCCGTGCTTGTTGAAATCCGCATGCACGTCGAGCTTTCCGCCCGGCACGATCTGGTGAAGTCCCCCGCCCTCGAAGCTGGGATCCGAGATCAGATTCCCAATGCCGGTGAGCCCGCTCAGGAAGTCGAGGAAGGTCATGGAGTTCAGGTGGTAAAGGAGCAGCCGCGTCAGCGGCCCGAATTGTGCTTCCGTGACGGACGCGAGCTTGACCTCGTGCTCGTTGTCGAACCGATGCCAGCCGGGCTGGCTCGGGCTCGGAAACTCCTCGAGCACCCGATCGAGGAGCGCGGGCTCGAAGAAGTTGTCGATCGTGATGTGCGGGAACGGTTTGGCCTCGAGATAGCTCTGCGATCCTGAGCGTGCGAGCTCCTTCATGCGCGAGAGCGGCAGGAAGGACTCCATCGTCAAGCCACGCAGGGCTTGGAGGTCTGAATCGTCCTTGAAGGTAGCGTGGGCGGGAACGGCCATGGAATCGGTAGCCTCGCGCGTGGTCGTTGCAGTACGGTCCGTCGTGGATGCAGCCTCTTTAAAATCAGAAACTCGCTCTTGTTCCATCTTGCGAGCCACCCCACACGACAACGCACCGGCCGCTACGCCGACGTTCGCGTTAGCGTATGCTTGATCCGGTACCTGAGCCTGTGCTCACGCGCCTTGCGCACGGCTACCTTATCATGCCCCGGCTCAGGGACCCTCTGAATTAAACATAGGTCATGTCGATCGCAGACATCCACGTTCTGGTCAGAGCGACCGTCAAGGACATCCGCAGCGTCAACTCGCTGCGCTTTCGCGCCCTGCGCGCGAGTGCCTGGACCATGGCGGGATATGCCACGTCTCAGGTCCTTAGGCTGGGCGGTAATCTGCTTTTGACGCGGCTCCTGTTCCCGGAGGCCTTCGGCCTCATGGCTCTCGTGCAGAGCGTGATGACCGGCCTCTCGATGTTCTCGGACCTCGGCGTCGAGGCCAGCATCATTCAGAACAAGCGCGGCCATGAGGAAACCTTCATCAATACCGCCTGGACCGTGCAGGTCATCCAGGGGTTCGGCATCTGGGTGCTCGTGTCGGCGCTGGCGATCCCGATCGCGCGGTTCTATCACGAGCCCTTGCTCGCGCAGCTATTGCCGGTCGCAGGATTCGGCGCGGTGCTCGGGGGTCTGGCCTCGACCAATCTGTCGCTCGTGACGCGCACGCTCGCGCTGCGGCAGCGCGTCGTGATCGAGGTGGGCTCGTACTTCATCGGGCTCGTCGTGATGATCGTCTGGGCATGGATCGATCACTCCATCTGGTCGCTCGTCTTTGGCGGGCTGCTCGCTGCGCTCGCCAAGACGGTCTCGAGCCACATGATGTCCGGGGGTATCAGGAACCGGATCGCCTTCGAGAGGGCCTCGTTCAAGGAACTGTTCCGCTTCGGGCAATGGGTGCTCGTGAGCTCGATGGTCACCTTCATCGCCGGGGAGGGGAACAAGCTGCTCGTCGGGGCGTTTCTCGGCGTCCGGGAGCTCGCGTTCTTCACGCTGGCCAGTACGCTGAGCCTGATTTCCTGGCAGGTGATTCAGCAGCTGAATGCGAAGGTGCTGTTCCCGGCTTATTCCGAGGTCGCTCGGGAGCGCCCGGAAAGATTGAAAGCCGTCGCGCGGCGTACCCGCCTGATTCTGATCGTGCCCGGGTGGCTCTTGGCGCTCGTCTTCGTGCTCTGGGGCAATCACCTGATGTGGGTCCTGTACGATCGCCGTTATGCCGAATCGGGATACATGCTGCAGATGTTCGGCCTGGGGGGGCTCGTCGGAACCCTCACCGGGTCGTATATCGGCCTGCTGTGGTCGAAGGGACTGGTCCGCACCAACACGATTCTGCTCGGCGTGCAGGTCCTCATCCAGGTTGGCGGAATGGTGATCGGCGATTACTTCCTGGGCGAGCGCGGCGTGGTTCTGAGCGCCGCTGCGGTGGGTTGGTTGCTCTATCCGGTCACCGCCTACGTTCATGCGCGGGTCGATCTGTGGCAGCCGGAGATCGACCTGCCGATCATCGCGCTTTCCGCCGTGATACTCATCCTGAGTTTCGGCACGATCTATCACCATGTCTGAGCGGTCAGACTCTCCGGCGGTCTCGGTACTGATGCCCGTCTTCAATGGCGAGCCGTATCTTGCGGAGGCCGTCGAGAGCGTCCTTGGCCAAACCTTTGCCGATTTCGAGCTGATCGCGATCGATGATGGCTCGACGGACGGCTCGCGGGCGCTCCTCGAGCGGTACGCGGCTCAGGATGCGCGGATGAGGCTCGTCAGCCGCGAGAATCGCGGAATCAGAGCGACGCGCAACGAGCTCCTGTCGCTCGCCCGGGGGGAGCTCCTCGCCGTGCTCGACTGCGATGATGCCGCGCTCCCGCAGCGCCTGG
>JASHUC010000148.1 GCA_030040235.1 Gammaproteobacteria bacterium
GGCGCTGCCCGAGTATGCGCGCGATCTGAAGCTCAACCTCTCCACGGTGCTCACCCCGGGCGGAGCGCCCGGGCTCAACGAGGCGCAGATCTGGGCGGTCGCGCTCTCGAGCGCCATCGCGGCGCGTAACCCCGAGCTTGCGCAGGCCATCGAGTCGCTCGCCGGCGCTCGTCTCGGTGAGGCGGGCACGACCGCCGCCCGAGCGGCCGCGGCGGTCATGGGCATGAACAACATCTACTACCGCTTCCTGCACCTGGTGGGCGATGAGGAGTACCAGCGCCTTCCGGCCCGGCTGCGCATGAACGTGATCGCCAACCCTGGGGTCGAGCGGGCGGACTTCGAGCTCGCCTCGATCGCCGTGTCGGCGATCAACGGGTGCGGAGCGTGTGTCGCCGCTCACGAGCGGCAGCTGCGCCAGCATGGCTTGGGGCGCGAAGCGGTGCAGAGCGCCGTGCGGATCGCCTCGGTCGTGCATGCCGTGGCGGCGGTGCTGGATTACGAGGCGGGCCGCACGGGGCCCCCGAGCGCCGTTGCCGCGGCGTGAAGCCCCGGCAGCTCTCCGCCGGGGTGGTGCTGGTGCGGCGAACGCCGCCGGGCTGGCGGTACCTCATGTTGCGGGCGTACCGCAACTGGGATTTCCCCAAGGGTCTGGTCGAGCCCGGCGAGACCCCGCTCGCGGCGGCGCGGCGCGAGGTGGCCGAGGAAACCGCCATCGAGGACCTGCGCTTCACCTGGGGTGAGGCCTACAGCGAGACCGCTCCCTATGGGCACGGCAAGATCGCCCGCTACTATCTCGCTGAGACTGGCACCGAGCAGGTGAGGCTGCTCGTGAGCGCAGAGCTCGGCCGGCCCGAGCATCACGAGTGGCGCTGGCTCTCGCAGGCGGGCGCGCTCGCGCTCGCCTCTGCGCGGATCAAGCCGATCCTCGACTGGGCGGCCGATACGATCGGCACGCGCGTTTAAATCACTCGATTACGCGCCCCGCCGCGCACAAATGCCTCGATGTTCGCTGCCATCTCATCGAGGCAGCGCTGGCGTGCCTCGCGTGCGGCCCAGGCGATGTGCGGCGTCAGAATGAAGTTCGGCAGGCTCGCAAAGAGTGGGCTGCCATCCACGGGTGGCTCCTGCTCGAGCACGTCGATGGCCGCCCCACCGAGCCGCCCGGTGCGCAGCGCCTGCACGAGCGCCTCGGAGTCCACCAGCGCGCCGCGCGCCGTATTTACCATGAGCGCATCCGGCTTCATGAGCGCAAGCTCCCGCGCGCCGATCAGCTTGCGCGTCGCCGCGGTGAGCGGACAGTGCAGGCTCAGCACGTCCACCTGCGGCAGCAGCTCCTCGAGGGCGACCCGGCCTGCCACGGGGGGTGCACCCGGCCGATTCGCGACGAGGACGCGCATGCCGAGTGCGGCCTGCGCCGCCTGCGCGACCGAACGACCGAGTGTCCCGTAGCCCACGATCCCGAGCACTCGTCCGCAGAGCTCGCGGATAGGGAAGTCGAGCATCGTGAACTGCGGACTCGATCGCCAGGACCGGGCGGCGAGCTCGGCGTACTCGCGCAGCCGGTGCGTGAGCAGCAGGATCACCGCGAGCACGTGCTGCGTGACCGAGGTGGTGCAGTAGTCGCGCACGTTGCACACGGCCACGCCGCGCTCGCGCGCGGCCTCGAGGTCGATGTTGTTCGTGCCGGTTGCGGCGACCGCGATCAGCCGCAACGACCCGTCCGAGGCAATTCGCTCGCGTGTCAAGTGAAGCTTGTTGACCAGCACGATCTCGTGCCCTGCGATGCGGTCGGCGATCTGCGCATCCGCCGTGACCTCGTGCAGCTCGAGCCCGGGGAGCAGCCGCATCAGGTGGCCGGTGTCGAGATCGCCGCGGCTCACGGTTGCAAAATCGAGGAATACCGCCTTCACTTGCTCTCCCCTCGCCGGGACACTCTGACAATGATCGCGGCCATGTTCAACCTCATGAAATGGGCACCGGCTCGTCTCGCGCTCCTGTGTGTCTGCGGCGCGCTCCCGGGTTTTGCCTCCGTCCCCGCAACGGTCACCGTCATCGATGACACGGGCCGGCGCGTGGTGGTTCCACCGCCCCCGCTGCGGATCGCGAGTCTCGCGCCCAACACTACCGCCATCCTGTTTGCCGCGGGGGCGGGTGCCGAGATCGTCGCGACCACCGCCTATTCGGTCGAGCCGCCGGCGGCACGGCGCATCCCGGAGATCGGGGATGCGAATGCGCTCGATCTGGAGCGCCTCATCGCCCTGCATCCCGACGTGGTGGTCGCGTGGCCCGGCGGAGAGAACCCGGCCGAGACCGCGCGCATCGACCGGCTGGGCATCCCCGTGTATCGCGAGAAGGTGGACCGCCTCGCCGATCTGTCATCTTCCATACGGCGGCTCGGGGCACTCGCGGGCACGCGCGCGGCCGCGGAGCGCGCCGCGCGCGATCTCGATGCGCGGCTCGCGGCGCTCACGCAGCGGTATGCGGGAGCCGAGCGGCTCACGGTGTTGCTGCAGATCTGGGACCGGCCGGTCTACACCGTCGGCGGAAGCCAGCCGATGAGCGATGCCTTGCGAGTCTGCGGGGCGCGGAACGTGTTCGGCGACCTGCGCGAGCTCGCCCCGGCGGTCGGGACCGAGGCCGTGATTGCACGCAATCCGGACCTCATCATCGCCGTGGGGCCGCTTCGCGACGGCAAGAGCTGGCTCGAGCAGTGGCGGCGCTTTCCGGAGCTGCACGCGGTTCAGTGGGGAAATTTGATCGCGTTCGACGATCCGCGTCTCGCCCGGCTCGGGCCCGGGATGCTCGATGCGACGCAAGCGCTCTGCGCCCGCATCGACCAGGCGCGCCGGGCGCGACGATCTGTCCAATGAGTGGGAACTTCCGGCACAATGCGCTCATGATCACCGCAAGCAGCGCAGCCGCGCACGCCGTGGCCGGCGCGGCGCGGCGCAGTGCCCACGCCCTGACGTGGGTGCTCCTCGTCGCGCTGTGGATGCTCGGGACCATGGCGAGCCCACCGCGAGCGCTGGCCGCGCAGCGCCAGCGTGCACCGGCCGAGCGGAATTCGCCGGCCGTCACCCAGCTGAAGCGCTTCCTGCAGGCCGCGGCCACCGGAGATGACGAGACGTCATTCAACGCAGTCCGTGAGATCTACGTCTCACCGGCACTCAACCCATCGGACTGGTCCAGCCAACGGGTGACGCTCGCGCGCCTCAAGTACCATGGCGTCGAGCGTTCAAACGCGACCGATGCCGAGATCACCGCCTACGATCCGGTCGCCGACGACTGGGTGCATCTGGTCGCGCACGTGGACGCTCGGCCACCGCACCCCATTACCGAGATGGTCGTCGAGCTCGGAGCGAGGCCGAGGGATGTTGCGCCGCCTCCGAGGCTCCAGCCGGCCGAGCTTGCCGCGGCCGCACGAGCCCGGCTCGCGAGCCTGGTGTACGAAGATCGCTTCTCCGGTGCCGTGCTGATCGCGCGGCAGGGGCGGCCGATCCTGGAGGAGGCCTACGGTCCGGCCGATCTCGACTCCCAGAGTCCGAATCGAATCGACACCCAGTTTCGCTTCGGCTCGATCGGCGAGGTGTTCACGGACGTGGCGATTCTGCAGCTGGTGCAAGCGGGCAAGCTCGAGCTGGCCGCGCCGGTCGGCAGATACCTCAAGAGCTACCCGAATCGCGAGATCGCCACCGAGGTCACGATCAACGAGCTGCTCACGCACACCGGCGGCACGGGGGACATCTTCGGACCGCAGTTCCTCGCCCACCGCGAATCGCTGCGCGACCTCAAAGACTACATTGATCTGTACGGCAACCGTGCGCCGCTGTACCCGCCGGGAACGCGCCAGGCGTACAGCGATTACGGATACATTCTGCTCGGCCGGATCATCGAGCTGACGAGCGGGCTCTCGTACGATGAATATCTCGAGCGCCACATCTTCATGCCGGCCGGTATGACCTCGACCGGCATGTCGCCCGAATCCATGAGCCTGCCGCGCCGGGCCGTCGGCTATACGACCGTGGGGCAGGACGAGCTGCAATCCGATGCGGACACGCTGCCCTATCGTGGCACCTCGGCGGGCGGCGGCTACTCGACCGTCGATGACTTGTTGCGGTTCTCGGTCGCACTCACTTCCGGCCGGCTCCTGAACAAGGCACACCTGCGCCTGCTCGAAAGCGGCGGCATCACGGCGGCGGACGGTAGGCTCACCCACTACGACATCGTCGGGGCAACGCCCGAGGGACACACGTTCCTGGGCCACGCGGGCGGCGCGCCCGGAATGAACGGCGAGCTCAGAATCTTCCCCGATGACGGGTACACGGTGGTCGTCCTCGCCAACATCGATCCGCCGGCGGCGACCGCCGTCGCGAACTTCATCAGCGATCGACTGCCTAGTCCCTGAAATTGTTGAACTGAAGCGGCAGCCCGAGCTCCGATTTACGCAGCAGCTGGATCGCCGACTGCAGGTCGTCTCTCTGCTTGCCCGTGATCCTCACCTTCTCGCCCTGGATGCTCGCCTGCACCTTGAGCTTGGAATCCTTCACCAACCGCGCGAGCTTCTTGCCCACCTCGACATCGATGCCGTGGCGCAGGACCACTTCCTGCGTCGCTGCCGACAATGCGATCTGA
>JASHUC010000149.1 GCA_030040235.1 Gammaproteobacteria bacterium
GCTCGATCGCACGATCGAGCGGTGTTCGGTTGTCGATCACCCGGCGGGTATCGTCGGAGGCGTAGGAGGAAATCGTGCCGGTGTAGATGAAGCGCTCGACACCCGCCAGCAGAGCAGCTTCGGCGAGAACGCGCGTGGGCTCGACATCGCCCTCGAGGTAGTCCTGCCAGCGCTTGCCCTCGCATTTCGCGAGGTGATAGACGACCTTGATGCCCTCGAGAGCCCGGCGGGCAGATTCGGGGTCGCCATGCGAGCCGGCGCAAAGCTCCACCGGCAGGCCCTGGAACTCGATCGCGGCCGCCTGCGCGTTGCGCGTGAGCACCCGAACGCTTTGTCCCCGATCGAGCAAGGCGCGCACGAGCCGCCTGCCGATGAATCCGGTCCCGCCCACCACGAGCACGGTCGGTGGAGCGAGAGGTTTGGGACGCGGGACCGAGACGGTGGCGGAGCTCGGCGCACCGACTTTCGCTGCCGCGCAGATCGACTCGCAGAGCCTGATGACCTCGGTCGCGAAGCCCCCGCTGTGACGTGCATCGACCTGCTCGATGCCACCCTCGTAGAAGGCGGCGATGCTGCGCGAGACGCTCTCCTCGAAGGGGTTGGCGGCCGGTCCACGTGCCAGGGCCATTTTCAATCGACGGATGCGGTCGTGCCTTGCCTGCCGGTGCAAGGTTCGACTCGCGGCTTCTGCAACGGCATGTGAATCAAATATCGGATTCGCAGTCACGGTGAACTCACGCCAGCCGATATCGCGGCCGAAGTCGAGCTGCGCACTGCCGGAGCGGCCGCGCACTCTCATGAACCGGTCGGCATGGCCGCCCGAGGTGGAAATGGACAACACCGCGGTGGCATGGCCTGCGCGGCCGACCGCGGTCCACTGCCGATACACGGTGCGATCGCCCGGAATCGCAATCGGATCTCCGGCGACCGCACAGCTCACCTGCGGTACGCCGAGCAGATCGATCACGAAGGCGGCGAGATGCGCCCCGAGCTCGAAGACGATGTTGGCCGGAGCCGCGAGCATCCAGCTGTCGAACGGCCCGAACTGGAGAAGCGGCAAATCGAAATGCCAGTTCACCGCCAGGTGATCGAGACGGCCGAGCTCGCCCGCCTGCACGCTCCCCCGCAGCGACTCGTACCCTTTTGAGAACAGAAAATTGTGGTTGACCCCGACGGCGGTGCCCTTCTCTGCAGCGCGGGCGCACAGCGCCGCGCATGCTGCGCTATCGAGCCCCATCGGCTTCTCGAGGAACACGGACTTCCCCGCCTCGACCATGGCGTGCGCCGCCTCGAGGTGCAGGGCAGGCGGCAGAAGGATATGGACGACCTCGCAGTCGGAGCTCTGCAGCTCCCGGATGGAGTGCAGCACATGTGGAATCGCAAACTTTGCGGCCGCGTGTCGCGCGCGGCCGGCCGACAGATCGCATACCGCATGGAGCGAGACCTGCGGAATGGCCGCGAGCGCGTACGCATGAGCATCGAGGATGTAGCCGGCCCCCAGAAGGCCGACCTTCGTGGCGGCTGTCTTCGACGCCACGCGTATCGGTGAACCCGCGCGAGCCGGTTCAGAGGCGCGGTTCATGTGATCTGGCGCGGCCTGAGTTCGATCAGCAATCGTCACGGGACCGTGAAGTGTACGCGAACTGAGCGCGTCAGAAATGAGAAAGCCTCACGCCGCTCGCGCGGCGTGAGGCTGAAGTAAATCAAGCGCTGCTGCTATAAAGAGCAGCGGTGCGACCGAATTCGAGTCTGCTTAGGGCTTGCGGCGACCGCGAATAACGGCCAAGCCGCCCGCCAGCAGTGTGAGCCCGCTCAGCAATCCGGCCGGATCGATCTCCGGTGCAGATGTCGTTGCGGGATCCGATGTGTGGATGCTTGCTCGCGTATTGCCAAAGTCGTGTTTAGTGATATTTGCACTGGCAACCGTTGCAGCTGCCAAGGACAACGCGAGTGTCAACGCTACTTTCCGCACGGCTCTCTCCTTCCCTCAGAGTACGACGGTACTTGTACATCGCACCGTTGCGGAACCGATGATACTGCGGCGATTGGAGGTTGGCTAGAGCTCGCGGCTGCCAAGCTTATGAAAATCAAAGGGATAAGTTAAATCGCGCGGATGAGCGCAGCCTCCTTGCGTGGGCGTGGCGGCAGGTTGCGGCTGCCGGGGCACCGGAACGGCCCCCGCCGGGGCCTGCGGCCCTCGTCGGGCGAGGCCCGGCGAGGGGTTTGACGGGGGCACCGGGTTCCCCGGTCTCACCACAGTTGCCACTGATTTGCGAGCACTACCCAAGCGGCAACGAGGCCGTTGGTGGTGGCGTGAGCGGCCACGGCTTCGCCGAAACGGCCGGTCCGAATGAGGAGCGCAGCGAACATGACTCCGGCGATGAATCCCGGCAGCCAGAGCGAGCCCTCGGTGATCCCGAACACCGCCGCGCTCAGGAGCAGCGGCACGAGGCCGACGGTCGTGAAGGAGACCGATTCGAAATCCACCGCGAGCACTCTACGCATCAGGTACCCGCGGTACGCGAGCTCCTCGGCGATCGGTACCGTGCTGACGCTCGCCAGGATGCGACCGCCGATCCAGAGCCCGCGCATGGCGGGAGACATGGCCGCGAGCGCCGCCGGCATCGACTGGGAGTGCAGGGCAAAGCGCGCGCCGAGGATCCACACACCGAACACTGCAATGCCGAGAAGCGGTGCGCGCCAGCTGAAGCGCCAGTCGAGCCCTTTGATTCGCCCCCAGTACACCCGCAACGCGATGAGCGCGGCGATGAAGCGCAGAATGTAAAGGGTCTCGAACCCGCTCGAGATGGCGCGCGCCAGCATGCCGGCGGCGAGGATGGCCAGGAACGGGATGAGATAGGCGGCCGTCGGATTGTCGGTTGAAGCCGAGTGGGATTCCGTGCGCGCGTTGCGATTGAGCCAGCCGCTGCGCCGCGTGGAGTACGCGACACCGCCCGCCGCAAGATTGAAGGCGATCCAGCCTGCCTGCGAATGAAACCCGTACACCGCGACCGAGGGATAGCCCGCGTAGCCGATCGCCATCAGCGTCGCAATGCGCAGCACATTGAGGCCGAAGATCAGCAGCAGTCCGGCCGGTACCAGGATGAGCGCGCGAGGGAAGATGTATTCCTTGCGAAAGTAGAGGAGCCACGCACAGCAGAAAGCGAACATGAGGCCCATGCCCTCGAGCCCGGAGCAGACGGGCGCGACCTCGATCGCGAAGCGGTTCGTGGACAGCACGCGCGTGGCGGCATCGGCCTGCGGGCTCGGGACGAAGGGCGCGAGCACCTCCTTCACGAGCTGGAACGTGACGCCCGCCGTTGGACCCCACAGCTGCTGGCTCCACTCCATGGCCGATGCCGCGGCAAGCGCGGCCGCTCCGGCGTAGAGCCACAGCACACCGGTGGCGCGCGCCGCGCGCCGCCACAGATCCCAGGGAGCCACCGCGAGCAGCAGTGCGAGCAGCGCTGCGAACGCGAACGCGAGCCATAGCGCGACGATCGCGGGGAAGGGCAGGGGAGAAGCGCGGTTATAGAGAAGAAACGACAGCGGCGCGAGCGGCAGGACGAGCAGGCAGTGAGCGAGCAGCGGCCGGATTCGCAGCGGTGCGCCGCGGGCCTCGGCATTGATCTCGCGCAGCCGCGGGTCCTCCCGCACGTAACAGAAAAGTGCAAGCGCGGCGGCGAAGGTGACCGCAAAGCGGAACCCCCAGTGCTGCCCGATGCGCACGAGCGCCCCGAAGCCGTGCGCCGCCTGGGCAGCCTGAAAGTCGACGAAGAAATTGAGCAGGGTCTTCTCGGCGAACAGCACCGCCACCACGGCCGCCCCGCGCACCGCGAGATTGAGTCGTGCGTTAAGTTGCGGCAGTGCTCGGGAGGCGGTCGTACCCATCTGGACAGTTTAAACGCTGCCGGCGCCGCTACGGCG
>JASHUC010000150.1 GCA_030040235.1 Gammaproteobacteria bacterium
TAGCGCAGGGCATTGGCACCGAAGCGCGGATCGGCCTCGGCGAGAAACGGCGCTCCCGCGGCGTAACCCGTCATCGCCCGGTTGAGGTAGCTCGGCACGCGACCCATCATCCCGTGGGTCGAGTGTTCCCAGACCTGCATCGCGGCGCTGACGCTGCGAAGCTCCGTGTGGGTTCGCGGCATCATGAAGGTCCGGGAGACCTTGCGTCCGGTGCTCGGGGAGTCGTAGAGGGCCAGCTCGGCGCGCTGCCACTGCAGGTCGTAGAGTGCGGCGAGCGTGCGCACACCGCCTGCGAAGGCCGGATGTGCTGTCACGTCGCGAATCCGCTCCCCGCGATACCACAAGGCGGGCGGCCGCTCCTTGAGCCGAGCGAGAACCTGGGCGCCGCGGCGGGCCCCGGAGGCTGGATTCTGCGGACGTTCCGGCATGGCTGAACCCCCCTTGCGCACCTATGGTAGGTGCAGGGGGTGCAGGCCACAAACCCGCGACGCGGTAAACTACCGCTGCGTATCCAACTGGCGGAGAGCACCCTCATGGCGATCAATCCGGGCGACGCTCGAGAGATCGGATCGGCTTTCACCCGCACGGTCCGACATCACTGGGTACTGTTCCTGAGCGAGGGTATCGCGCTCGTCGTGCTCGGCACGCTCGCCATTCTCGTCCCCACCCTCGCCTCCCTTGCCGCAACCGTCGTCTTCGGCTGGATCCTGCTACTGAGCGGTGTCATCGGCCTGATTGCGACCGTACGCGCGCGGCACGCACCGGGCCTTGCGTGGTCGCTCCTGTCCGCGCTTCTCGGGATCGTTGCCGGTGCGCTGCTGCTCGGCTTTCCCGCACAAGGGCTGTTCTCGCTCACCGCAGTGCTCATCGCTTTCCTGGTCATCGAGGGGATCCTGTCGATCCTGTATGCACTCGAGCACCGCCGCGGGGTCTCGGGGCGCTGGGGCTGGATGCTCGCAAGCGGGGTGGTGGACCTCGTCCTGGGCGCGATCTTGTTCGCCGGCCTGCCCGGCAGCGCCGCCTGGGCGCTCGGGCTGCTCATCGGCATCAACATGATCTTCGGCGGCTGGGCACTCATGCTGATGGCACTCGCCGCTCGAAGACCTGCGGGGAATGCGGCGACCTAGGCCCGTGCAGTATCCTAGCGGCGGAGACACTGCATGTGCGGCCGCTACATTCTGCGCGAGGCCACTCGCGCCGAACGCTACTTCGGCATCGAGAGGCTCTCGTGGCAGTTCTCCACGAGCTACAACATTGCCCCGACCGATGAGGTACCGGTCGTGAGACTCGCAAGAGACGGCGTGCGCGAAGGGCTGATGATGCGCTGGGGACTGGTTCCGTTCTTTGCCAAAGGCGAGCCCCCGAGATACTCGACGATCAATGCGATGCTCGAGAAGCTCGAAACCGCCCCTGCCTGGCGCGGACCTTGGGAACGCGGGCGCCGCTGTATCCTGCCCGCCGACGGGTTCTACGAGTGGCACCTCGAGCCTGACGGGCGCAAGCAGCCCTATCTCATCGAGCTCACGGACAGGCCGTTGTTCGGCTTTGCCGGGCTCTGGGACGCCTCACGGCGGGATGATGGGACGGTGGTACGCAGCTGCACGATCGTGACGCTGCCGGGAAACGCTCTGATGCGGGAAATTCACAACACCGGTTCGAACCCGTACCGGATGCCGGCGATCCTGCGAGCGCAAGATCACTCGACGTGGCTCTCGGGGACGCCCGCGCAGGCCAAGGACGCCCTGGCTCCTTATCCGGACGATCTCATGCACGGCTATGCCGTGAGCACCCGCGTGAACACTCCGAAGAACAACGATGCCCAGCTCATCGAACGCCTGGAAATCCCAACGAGCTCGTAGGCAGCACTGCCGCGCCGCGCTGCGGCTCCCGATGCCGATCGACGATGCGCCGAGCGCCGCGCGGGGCCGCGCGCAGCGCCCGGACACAACGACCGTGTGCTCAGTTCGTGGCGTTGGTCGTTCCCGAGGCGTGCCGCGCCTGCCACGCGGCACGGCGCGCCTGCGCCTTGGCCTTCATGTTCGCGAGCACCGTCGGCAGCTGCTGCTTCTGCTCGGTGGTGAGCACGTTGTAGATACCGTTCGCGAGCTCGCTCTGGCTCTGAATACGGCTCGCGGCATTGCTCTGCAGGCTCTGCACGGCGCTTGCGTAGCCCTCCTGGCCTGGATTGCCGAGCACCGTGATATCGGGCGCGTTGCCGCCCGAGAAGCGCTGGCTGCGCCCCTGAGACAAAAGAGTCCTGATAGTCTGCTTCTGCTCGGACGTGAGATTCAGCTGGCGCGTCGCGCGCAGGAGCGTTCCGACGAGCATCGAACGATTAGCGCGATGCCAATGCCGGTGTGCGCTCGGAGTGCTACTGCTCGAAGAACTGGAGCTCGTACCCTGCGCTGCAGCCACGGAGCTGAAAGCGAGAGCCGTCAGAGCCGCGGCGAGTACCGTATATCGACCATTCAATTTCATGGGGGGCATTCCTGTTTGAGAAAATGATTCCAAATGTTACCGATTGTGG
>JASHUC010000151.1 GCA_030040235.1 Gammaproteobacteria bacterium
ACGAGGGGTACGCCGTTTGCGCGTGCAACTCCCGGAGCTTGAAGCGCGTCCGCGGCCGCGCCCGTCGGAACGCTGGCCCCTCCCTCGCTCTTGCTGCCCTGGGTCAGCACAATCGCGGTGGTATCCTGCGCGGCGGCGTCGAAGGTGTGACGAAAACCGGACGCCATCGCGAGCACTGCTGTGAGGATGCCGGCCACCACGGCAAACCCCATCACGGTCACCAGAGTATCGATGGGTCGTGACGGCCACTCGCAGACCGCCGAGAGCGTCAGCCGCCAGACGGCACGCAAGGTGTTCAGGACCTGCATGCTCATCCCTTGCGCAGGAACTCGGCGCAGTTCAGACGCACGATCCGCAGCCCGGGCAGCACCGAAGAGAGGATCGCGAGCCCAAGCGCGATGAGCGCGCACTCTGCCACTGCGGCGGGTGTCAGCACGATGCCCGGGAGGTTTAGTTTCGCCCCCGCGAAAGCCCGGATGACAAGCAGAGCACCCAGCACGCCCACGGAGGCGGCGGGCACGATCGCAACGAGCGCTTCGAGAAACACCATCCACAAGAGCCGCGGGCGAGCGAACCCAAGCGTCCTCAGTAGCGCAAATTCCACCAGCCGCTCCGATACGGAATGAATCAGCGTATTGAAACAGACGAGAAACAGACCGAATAGGCTGGCCACAATGACCACGGAGGACAGGGCATTTACATCAGCAACTCGCTCCAACATCCCCTGAAGCAGAGACTTGAAGCTCTGCGTGCTCAGCGGCGTCGGGCTATTGGCAAATTTCAGCTCGATTGCACGGGCGACTGCATCGGCCTGTTGCGCCTCCTTCACCTTTGCGAACATAAAATCGACATCGGAATCACGATGTGACCAGCGGCGAAGGTATTCGAGGTGCAGATTGACATCGCTCGAGGGACTTACGCCCGTGATCTTGCCGAGCACGCCATCGATCTGAAAGGTGAGATCTCGCGGTGCCGTGCGCGACATGGTGTGCAGGGTAATATTCTCTCCCAGCCGCCAGCCGTTCTTGCGGGCTATCTCGTCCGTCACCAGTGCCCCGGTAAGGTCGGCAAGCCACCTTTGCGCTTGCGCTCGAGGGAGCGCTCCTGTGCCGACCACATCAGCCACTTCAAGGAACGCATTGGGTGATAGTCCTTCTACCCGCAGCGGATGACGATCCGCGCCAAAGAGCATTGGTGTGACGCTTATTCCAACCGCTGAGCGTATTCCAGGGAAAGAGCCTACGGTCGACAACACCGCCATCGTCAGTGGAGAGCTTCCGGGAGCCGGCTCAAGTAGCAGCACGTCGGCACCAACCTGGGACAGTCCAACTGCAAATCCGTGCCGAATTGCCAGAAAAAAGCCGAGTAGCATGAATGCGACGAGCGTGGATAGCCCCACAAGCAGCGTCCGTAACCACCGTCGGCGCAGGGTGCCGAGCACGATTCGATTCATTGGGAATTCGTTCGTACCATCAGAACAGAAGCTCCCGCCTCGATACCAAATGGAGCGTACGCGTTCCATACCTCGTCTGGCAAGGTATAATAACCCCTGATAGAGCAATGCGTTTCGTAGCGAAGCTCAGTCATTCCGCCGTGTGCGCGCGCGGCGATACCGATGACGTGAGCCATATACGCAGCGTTGTCACCGGTTGCCGATTGGTAGAATAACTACCATTTATCACAGCGGTTGGACCGACCCGTTGGGAGGAAATCATGGAGAGGCTGAAAGGTAAGCGTGCGCTCATCACCGGCGGAACCACGGGAATTGGTCTGACAACGGCCCAGGCGTTCCTCAGGGAGGGAGCCCGCGTGGCCATTACGGGCACCCATCCGGAGACTCTCGAAACGGCGCGCAAGGCGCTCGGCAGCGAAGTGCTCATCCTTGCGTCCGATATCGGGGACGTTTCCGGACAACCAAAGGTTAGTGAGGCGATACGACGGGAATTCGGGGTACTCGATGCGCTATTCCTGAACGCCGGGGTCGTCGACATGCGGCCGCTGGAGAAGTGGGATGAAGCTGGCTTCGATCGCTCGTTCGCTGTCAACCTGAAGGGCCCCTTCTTCCTCGTCCAGGCAATGTTGCCTGTCTTCAACAACCCTGCCGCCATCGTACTGATGACCTCGATCAACTCTCACCTCGGCATGCCGAACTCCAGCGTGTACGCCGCTACCAAAGGTGCTCTGCTGTCACTAGCTCGCACCTTCTCGGGCGAACTGATCGGGCGTGGGATTCGGGTCAACGCGGTTTCCGGAGGTCCGATCGCCACACCCCTCTATCGCAAGCTGGGAATGGGACAGTCCGAGCTTCGCGGACTGGAAAGCCAGATTCCAGTCGGCCGGCTGGGAACTCCTGCCGAAATCGCCGAAGCTGTCATCTATTTTTCTTCGGACGCATCGGCATTCACCGTGGGCAGTGAGCTCGTGATTGATGGCGGAATGAGCAACCTTTGAGCGTATTTGAAGTGCTCTGAACCCTGGACGCTAGAGCGCCGCGCGTGCCAACCGCTCGCGGAGCCGCGGAACTACGGAATCGATGAAGGCGCGCAGCTTCAGCGGCAACCTGTTCTGACTGGCGTAGACCAGATGCACCGGCAACGGCGGTCTCTCGAAGGGCTCGAGCACAACCCTCATTCGTCCAGCGCGCACGAACTCGACCACCTGATAGGACATCGCGCGAATCAGGCCCACGCCGGCGAGTCCCGCGTCGATCGCGGCATCGATGGTATCGACACCCAGCCGGGAGCGAAATGCGACCCTCATTTCGGCGCCGGCTGACTCAAACGTCCACGTGTTGGGCAACGCCACCTTCTCGAACGAGACTACGCTGTGCCGCACCAGATCGTCGGGCGTCGCAGGAGTACCGTTCAATGCCAGGTAGTCAGGGCTGGCACATGTCACTCGCCGGACTTCTCCGAGGCGTGTTGCGATCAGGCTGCTGTCCGGGAGAGTGCCGACGCGAACCGCCGCATCGATTTGATCATCCGGGAAATGAGCGACACGGTCGGTCAGCATCAAGCTGACGGCGATCTCGGGAAACGCCGCTAAGAATCGCGTCACGACCGGAAGCACATGCAGCCGGCCGAACATGATCGGCGCGGTGATCACCAGGTCGCCCTTCGGTTGGGTGTATTCGCCTGCCGCAATTCGCTCCACCTCGTTCAGCTGCTCGAGAATCGCCTTCACGGCCGCGACGTAGGAGTGTCCGGTCGGCGTGAGCTCGAGTCCCTTGGTGGACCGGATCAGCAGCGTCGCCTTCAGGTAAGACTCCAACTCGGCGACTTTGCGGCTGACGGTCGCCAGCGGAACACGAAGCTCCCGGCTCGCCTTGGACAAGCTCCCGTGTTCCACGGCGGCGAGCAGCAATGTCATGGCTTCCAGACGGTCCAATGGACCTCTCACTGGATGAGAGAACTCTTCTCAATTCTACCGTCTAGCGGGCTACACTGGAAGGCTAAAGGATCGAGCGCTCGCTCGAAGGAGAAACGATGATGTCCTCGAATGATGTGAGCGTGGTGCTCGTCCATGGCGCCTGGGCCGATGGCTCGAGCTGGTCGAAGACCATTCACCCGTTGGTGGCCGAGGGCATCAGGACCATCGCGGCGCCGCTGCCTCTGACCTCATTTCAAGATGACGTCGCCGCGCTCGAACGCGCTCTAGAGCGGATCTCGGGTCCGATCGTCCTTGGCGCTCATGCCTATGCCGGCGCGGTGGTTGCAGCCACGCGCGATGATGAGGTGAAGGGGCTCGTCTACGTCGCCGCGCTCGCCCCGGATGAGGGCGAGACGGTCGCGGATGTGTTCTACCATTCTCGGCCGCATCCGCAGGCGCCTCAGCTCGCGCCTGACGCGAACGGGCTGATCTACCTCCCCGAAACAGCTTTCGCCGCCGCCTTTGCGCAGAACGCGCCGGCGGAGGAGTTGGCAGTGCTGGCCGCGGTGCAACGACCGATTTCACCGGCTTGCATCACGGTCGCCGTGCCGAGGCCGCTCTGGAAGGACCGTCCGACGTGGTACCTCCTGGCTGAGCAGGATCGCATGATCGTCGCAGAGAACCAGCGCTTCATGGCCGGGCGCATGCGGGCGCAGGTGCATTCCCATCCTGTCGATCACGTCCCGATGGTCACTGCCCCGGACCTTGTGCTCAAGCTCTTACGAGAAGCCGTCGCCGCGGTCCGGGCTGGGACTGCGAAGTAGCCGCGATAGCTGCATCCGACTGGTTTGCAATGCCGATCACCGGAGACACCGCCATGAACTCCACTCACTACCGAACCGCCGATGCCGACGGGATCAAGATCTTCTATCGCGAGGCCGGCGCGCCCCCCGCCCCGAAGCTGCTGCTGCTCCACGGTTTCCCGAGCGCAAGTCACATGTTCCGGGATCTGATCCCACTCATCGCGGACCGCTTCCACATCATCGCGCCGGATCTTCCGGGCTTCGGCAAGTCCGACATGCCGGGCGATCGCCATACCTTTGATCGGATCGCGGAACTGATCGACCGCTTTACTGAGGTCGTCGGCTTCGACCGTTATGCTGTCTACGTCTTCGATTACGGGGCGCCGACGGGCTTTCGGCTCGCGGTCAAACATCCCCACCGGATCACCGCGATCATCTCCCAGAATGGCAACGCCTATGAGGAGGGGCTGAGTGACGGATGGAGTCCAATCCGGGCCTATTGGCAGGATCCCTCCATGGCCAATCGCGAGGCGCTGCAGGGATTTTTGAGGCCGCAAACCACGCTCTGGCAGTACACGCAGGGCGTCCCCGCTCCAACGATGGTTTCCCCGGATGGATACTCCCTCGACAATTTCTATCTGACCAAGCCCGGGATGACCGAGCTGCAGCTCGATCTGTTCGGCGACTACAAGAGCAACGTCGCGCTCTACCCGAGCTTCCAGAAGTATTTCCGGACCCACAAGCCGCCGCTCCTCGCCGTTTGGGGCAAGAACGATCCCTTCTTCCTGCCCCAGGGTGCAGAGGCCTTCAGGCGCGACATCCCCCATGCCGCCGTCCGCTTCCTCGACACCGGCCATTTCGCGCTCGAGACACACGCCGCTGAGATCGCGACGGCCATCCGCGAATTCCTTCCCCGGTGAGGCTCATGGCCACCTCAGTTGCCATCGTGACGGGGGCGAGCCAGGGCATCGGCCGAGCCACCGCCGTGCGCCTCGCGCGCGACTTCTCAGCCCTCGCCTTGGTGGCGCGCAACCGTGACAATTTGGAGCAGACCGCGCAGGAGGTCGGAGCCGCCGGCGCAGAGGCGCTGGTCCTCGACACGGACCTGCGCGAATCGGATGCGGCGCAAGCGGTGGTCGACCGCACGCTGGCGGCTTTCGGCCGCATCGACGCGCTGCTCAACATCGCTGGCGCGGTACCGCAGATAGATCTGTTTGAAATGACCGATGCGCAGTGGGAAGACGGCCTCGCATTGAAGCTGCACGGGGCTCGGCGGCTGACGATTGCTGCGTGGCCGGCGCTCAAATCGGTCAAGGGCGCCGTGGTACTGATGTCCGGTAATTCGGCGCTCTTCCCCAAGGCGCCGTACGCGGCCGTCGGCACGATCAATGCCGCGATCGCCGCCTTAGCCAAGGCGTTCTCCGACCGCGGCATCGCCGACGGTGTCCAGGTCAACAGCGTCCTTCCCGGACCCGTGATGACCGGCCGCCGCCGGTCGTATCTGCAGCACTGGGCGCCGATGCACAACATGACGGTACAGGAGGCCACCGCCAACTTTCCGAAGGAGGCCGGCATCGAGCGCTACGGCCACCCGGAAGAGATCGCGGCGCTCATGGCCTTCCTGGTGTCCCCCGGTGCGCGATGGATGACGGGCTCGATGCTCCGCATGGATGGCGGCGAAGTGAAATCGATCTGAGCGCCCTCCGTCGTCCTCGCATCAACTCATTGATAGACCGCTCATCCGCGACGTGATCTCGATGGGCACCTCGTGGACGTGCCAGATCCGGGCGCAGTACTCGCGCACGCTGCGATCGGAGGAGAAGCGGCCGGAGCGAGCGGTGTTCAAAATCGACATGCGTGTCCAGCGCTCCGCATCGCGATACGCCGCCTCGACCTGCTGCTGGCATTGCACGTAGCTTGCATAATCGGCGAGCGCCAAATATGGATCGTGCTGCAACCAATGTTCGATCAACGGGCGAAACAGTCCCGGATCGTCGCGGGAAAAGAAGCCGTCCCGTACGAGGTCCAGCACCTCACGCAGCTCCGATTGCTCTCGGTACACATCGATCGGGTGATAGCCCTCGGTCAGCCGTCGCTCCACCTCGGCGGCGGTCAACCCGAACAAGAAGAAGTTCTCCGGGCCGACCGCCTCCCGGATCTCGACGTTCGCGCCGTCGAGCGTGCCGATCGTCACTGCGCCGTTCATCATGAATTTCATGTTGCCGGTCCCCGAAGCCTCCTTCCCGGCGGTGGAGATCTGTTCGGATAGGTCGGCCGCGGGGTAGATGCGCTGGGCGGTAGAGACATTGAAATCCGGCAGAAAGACTACCCGCAACATCTTGCGCGCGCGCGCGTCCCGCTCGATGGTCCTGCCGACGGCGGTGATCAGGCGGATGATCAACTTCGCGAGCTCGTAGCCAGGCGCCGCCTTGCCTGCAAATACGAACACGCGCGGGTCGAGCGACAGGTGCGGGTCGGACTTCAGGCGACAGTATCGTCCGATCACGTGCAGTACGTTGAGGTGCTGGCGCTTGTATTCGTGAATGCGCTTGACCTGCACGTCGAACATCGCTCGCGGATCGACAGCGATGCCGGTGCGCTCTTGGATCAATTGAGCGAGGCCGGTCTTGTTGGCGCATTTGATGTCGCGCCACTGCGTGCGGAAGTTCGCATCCTCGATCAGCGGCTCGAGCCGTTGCAGCTGCTCCAGGTCCGTGACCCATCGCGCGCCGATCGCATGCGTGATGCAGCGGGCGAGCCGCGGATTCGCGAGCGCCAACCAGCGCCGCGGCGTTACGCCGTTCGTCGCATTGGTAAATTTCTCCGGCCAGAGGTCATGAAAGTCGCGCAGTACGCTCTGTCGCAGTAGCTCGGAGTGCAGCCGCGCCACGCCGTTCACCGCGTGGCTCGCGACGCTGGCGAGGTGCGCCATGCGTACGTAGCGCTCACCGCTCTCGTCGATCAGCGACATGCGCGCAATTCGTTCGCCATCTCCGGGGAACGCGCTGCGCACTTCATGGAGGAAGCGCGCGTTGATCTCGTAGATGATCTCCAGGTGGCGCGGCAGCATGCTTCCGAAGAGCCCGAGCGACCAGCGCTCGAGCGCCTCAGGCAGCAGGGTATGATTGGTATAGGCGAACGTCGCGCGCGTGATCGACCAGGCGCGCTCCCATTCGAGCTTCAGCTCGTCGATGAGCAAACGCATGAGCTCGGCAATCGCAATCGACGGATGAGTGTCATTGAGCTGCACGGCGAACTTCTCGTGGAAGCGCTCCGGGGGGATGTTCTGTACCCGCAGGATGCGCAGCATGTCCTGCAGAGAAGCGCTCACAAAGAAGTATTGCTGCTCGAGCCGTAGCGCCTTGCCCTGCAAAGGCTCATCGTTCGGATAGAGCACCTTGGTGAGGTTCTCGGAGACGACCTTCTGATTGACCGCGCCCCGGTAGTCCCCGCGATTGAATACCGAAAGATCGAACGCTTCCGACGCCTCGGCGCGCCATAGACGCAGCGTGTTCGCGGTGTTGACGCGATAGCCGAGGATCGGGGTGTCGTACGGGACCGCCATGACGGTACGAGCGGGCATCCAGCGCACCGCCAGACGCCCTCGGTCATCGCTGTAGCGCTCGGTGCGGCCGCCGAACTTTACCTCGACCGCCCATTCGGGGCGCGCGATCTCCCAGGGATTGCCGTAGCGCAACCACGTGTCCGTCTTCTCGAGCTGACGGCCCTCGACGATCTGCTGGCGGAATATGCCGTGCTCGTAGCGAATGCCGTAGCCGAGCGCCGGCACCTGTAGCGTCGCAAGCGAGTCGATGAAGCAGGCTGCGAGTCGCCCGAGCCCGCCGTTTCCGAGCCCCGGCTCATCCTCTTCGCACAGCAGCTCATCGAGCACCAGCCCGAGCTCGGCTACGGCTTGACGCACGACATCGTGAATTCCGAGATTGAGCAGGTTATTCGCGAGGTGCGGACCGATTAGGTATTCGGCCGACAAGTAGCAGACCGTGCGCGATCCGAGCTCCGTATAAGTAGCCGCGGTGTTGATCCACCGCTGCATCATGCGGTCGCGGATCGTGTAGGCGAGCGCCAGGTAATAGTCCTTGCGGGTCGCGAGAGCGGGGAATTTGCCCTGAATGTAGTACAGGTTGTCGAGGAATGCCTGTTTGAGCGCCGGTTGACTCAAGCCGACGCGTGGCCCCTCCATCGGGTGTTCCGGTTGTTGGACAGGCAAGGGATACGGGCGACTCACGAGGTATCCCCTCCCCGCCTAGCCCGAATCATCGATATACGGCCGCCAAGGGCCGACATGCGATCGGTTCGAGCGCGGTCGCTTGTGGGAAATAGGTGGCGCTCAATTGCTCGTGCACGAGCGTGAGGTGCCGTTGCAGCTCATCGATGAGCTCGTGCAGGCTCGGTGCATCGATTGCGGCAAGCTCTGCCTTGTGAAGAAAGCGACGGGCCGTCGCCAGCCGCTCGCGTACCTCACCGCTGCGCGGCAGTTGCTCCAGCTGCTGCTGCATCTGTCTGAGGCACGTGAGGCACGAGCGCGGAAACAGGGCATCTCGCAAGGCGAACTCCAGTACCCCCGTCCGCTCGACCCGCGTGGGACGCGCGAGCCGGTACATCTCGTAACCGGACAGCGTGTGCAGCACGCTCATCCATTGAACGGTATCGAACGCGCGCGGCTCGGCCGTATCGGGGCGCAGCTGTGCGCAGCGCACGTCGATGATCCGGCTGGTCATGTCGGCGCGCTCGAGATCACGGCCGAGAGCCATGAAGCTATGGGCGTGATTGCGGCTCATGGTCCCTTCGAGCATTCCGGTCAGCGTCTGTGAGATGAGAACGCTGCGCCTGAGGAATTCGAAGCGATCTCGGCGCGCCAATCCGGCATGCAGGTCTTCGGAGAACCGTATGAAGAAGCCGTTGAACTCCTCCCAGGATTCGGCCGGTAGCACATCGCGAAGTGTGCGCGCGTTCTCGCGCACCGCCGTCAACGAGCTCAGGATCGATCCCGGATTGCCACGATCGGCCACCAGGAAGTGCACCACGTCGCGCTCCTCGGCACGCGGTGCGTTCGTCCCGCGGCGCTCATCGAACATAGCGCGGCTACCGGTGATATCGATCAGCGGTAACCAGCCTGGCGCGACTTCGGCCGGCAGATCGAGGAGCAGGTGCATATGGACCCTGATCAGGCGAGCGGTGTCCTCGGCCCGCTCCAGGTAGCGTGCCAACCAGTAGACGTTTTCGACCGTGCGGGCGAGCATCGTTTCAGGCGTCGGTATCGACGACCCAGGTGTCCTTGCTGCCGCCGCCCTGGCTGGAATTGACCACGAATGAGCCCTGGCGCAGCGCTACGCGCGTCAGGCCGCCCGTGGTGACGTAGGTCTGTGGACCACTCAGGATGAAGGGGCGCAGATCGACGTGACGGGGCTCGAGGCGCCCTCCAGTGAAGGTCGGCACCGTCGACAACGCGATGAGGGGTTGCGCGATGTACTGGCGGGGCGAGCGCTTGAGCGCCTCAGCGAATTGCGCGCGCTCGCTCGGGGCAGAACTCGGTCCAATGAGCATGCCGTAACCGCCCGAACCATCGATGGTCTTGACGACCAATTCATCGAGATGCGCCAGAACATGATCGAGCTCGAGCGGCTCGCAGCAACGCCACGAAGGGACGTTGGGCAGGATCGCGTCTTCTCCCAGGTAATAGCGGATCATCTCCGGGACGTAGGTATAGATCAGCTTGTCGTCGGCAACGCCGGCTCCGGGTGCGTTGACGAGCGCGACGTTTCCTTTGGACCAAGCTCGCATCAAGCGGCGCACCCCGAGGGTGGAATCCTCGCGAAAGACCTCCGGATCGAGGAATTCATCGTCGATGCGCCGGTAGATGACATCGACGCGCGTCCAACCCTGCACCGTCTGCATGTAGACGCAGTCGTCATCGAGCACGGCGAGGTCGCGTCCTTCGACCAGCTCGCAACCCATCTGCCGGGCGAGGTACGCGTGCTCGAAATACGCGGAGTTGTGAATTCCGGGCGTCAGCACGACGATCTCGGCACGCTGCTCTGCCCGTGGGGAAAGTGCCGTGAGCAGCTCATGCAATCTCGAGGGATAGTCATCCACCGGGAGGATCGCGGTGCTGTCGAACACCTCGGGGAATACGCGCTTGATGACGTGCCGGTTCTCGATCATGTATGAGACGCCGGAGGGCACCCGCAGGTTGTCCTCCAGCACATACACAGTGCCGTCCTGGTCACGAACCAGATCGGTCCCGCAGATGTGCGCCCAGCAAGCGAATGCGGGACTTATGCCGACGCACTCGCGGCGGAAGTTGCTCGAGGAGGCGATCAGACCGGCCGGCAGCAGCCCATCGGCGACTATCCGCTGCTCGTGGTAGACATCGTCGATGAAAAGATTCAGCGCCGCCGCGCGCTGACGTAAACCTGCCTCGATGCGGAGCCATTCGCGGCGCGAGATGGTGCGCGGAACGACGTCGAGCGGCCAGGCACGATCGATGGATCCGCCCTCCTCGTGGTACACGGTGAAGGTAATGCCCATCGAGCGAATGGCAAGTTCCGCGGCGCGCTGGCGCAGATCGAGATCAGCCTCATCGAGCTCGCGCAGGTAGCCCATGAGCGCGCGCGCCCCGGCGCGCGGGTCGCCATTCGGCGCAACCAACTCATCATAGTGTCCGGGCGCTCTGTAGGCGCTCCAATCGATCTGCATGCCGCGCGCTCACGAGCGATCATTGCGATCTGCACGACGAACATATCAACGGGGATCATCGCAGGCAAACCATTCCGGCGGCATGCTGAGAATTGGTGCAATCTCGCACTGCCTCGCTCCAAAGTGGTGCGAGGCTCGCGCCCGCTGCCACTCGCGGTTGTTTCGCGAGCTCAGGTGGTCGTGATCTGGACGCTGACCGACATCGCGAGGTGCGCGTCCGGCGCCCCGATGAAAGAACCGGAAAGCGGAATCGCCTGCGACGGATCGCGCGTCACGGCAACGCGTATCAAATTGCGGCCCCCGACGAGTGCATTCGTGGGATCGTACTCGACCCAGCCGGCACCTGGCAGATACACTTGTACCCAGGCGTGCGTCGAGCCCCCGCCGACCAGCTCTGCCCCGGCGCCGACGCGTGCATCGTCGTATAGGTAACCCGATACGAACCGGGCACCCAGTCCGAGCGTGCGCACCGCTTCCATCATGAACAGCGCGAAGTCACGGCAACTGCCGCTGCCACGCTCGAGCGTCTCGACCGGCGATTGAACCCCGGCGGCTTGCCGTACCTCGTAGCCGAAGCCCTTCTTGATCGCAAGAGTGAGTGCATTGAGCACCTCGAGGGTTCCCGCCTGCGAGTCGAGCTCGAGCAGCGAGCGCACCCACGCCTCGATTCGATGCTCCGGATCGGCGTAGTGCCGTTCGCGGGTACGCCCGAGATCCCCGATATCGCTGTCCGAGTATTGGAACGGTAGGCGGCAGGCATACCCATCGACGAGAATCGCTTCGGGACTTGCCGGGAAATGCTCTGCGCGAAAGTCCGACGTGACGTCGAGTCTCCGCGTCCGGACTGAGCTGTCGAACTCCACGATTGCGATGGAATTACCGAAAACGTCGTGGATCCATCGTACCTCCGTTGGTGCCGGATCAATCGTCAAAGCGGCATCGAGCAGACGCAAGTCGTGGCTGTCACGCGGACGCGTCATGAGCCGGTGCTCGCCGAGTTGCACGGGGCTGCGGTATTCGTAGGACGTGCGATGCTGGATTCTCAGAATGCTCATGAGGATGCCCGAGGCAACGGCCGCGCAGTGTACGAATCCCGCTGCGGGTGCCGCAAGTCGGGGACGAACAATGGCGGCGACTCTCAAGACCTGACCTCGAGCTCGCGTCAGAGACTTTCGCGCCTGGCGGCGGGTATACATTTCCCTGGCAAACTCAATGACTTGCGGATCGGTGCGTTCCAAAGCTCCCTGCGCTCGTCACCCCCGGCGAATGCGCTAAGCTGTTGCACGCAACAGATCGGAGCGAATCGAATGCATCCCTCGGGATTCGAACGGATGACGGCGATGGGCGTGGCCCGGTGAGGAGTTATGTGGCGTAGGCGCTTCGGAGTTCTGTTGAGTGTTGCGCTCGGCCTTGCCGAAATTCAGGCGCGCGCTTCCTCGTCAGTGCCCGTTCCGCAAGTGAGCGGCCCCATTGCATCGCCCGATATTCCGGGCGCGCCATCGCACAATTACACTTTCTTTGCCTCCAACCATAACCTCGCATCTCACGGGTATTTGGAAGAGGAATTCTTCATCAAGGGAAGAGCAAGGACCTACAACACCCCGCCAGGGGCAACCGGCACCGTCAAGGACAGTGGCCTCCCCTATCTCACGCGTATCGTGGTGCGCCGTCCCGCCGATCCCAAACGCTTCAACGGCACCGTGCTGGTGGAATGGGACAATGTCACCAACCT
>JASHUC010000152.1 GCA_030040235.1 Gammaproteobacteria bacterium
CGATGTTGGTCGCGGTGAGCCCGGGCACGAACGCGGTGGTGCCGATATTGGTGTTGCGCAGCTCCAGGCGCAACTCCTCCATGAGCCCCACGGTGGCGATCTTCGAGACGGTGTAGATGCCCGCACCGCTCCCGGGCAGGATGCCGCTCGTCGAGGTGGTGGTGACGATGTGCGAACCCTCCTTGCTCGCGAGCATGCGCGGGACGTAGGTGTGAATGCCGTAGACCGGCCCCATGAAGTTCACGCCCATACCCCACTCCCAGTCCTTGTAGGTGCCGGTGCTCACGGGGGCCTGCAGGCCGACGCCCGCGTTGTTGACCAGGATATGCAGCGTGCCGAACTTCTTCTCGATCTCATCGGCGGCGCGTTCCCAGCCGTCGCGATTCATGACGTCGTGCTGGATCGCGTGCACCCGCGGATCATCGGCCGGGAAATGCTTCATGGCATCCCCGATGTGCAGATTATCGAGGTAGCCGATCACGACCTTCATGCCCGCCTCGTGGAACACGCGTGCAATCCCCAAGCCGATCCCGCTCGCCCCGCCGGTGACGTAGGCGACCTTGCCCTTCACATCGGTGATGGGGGGCGCCTGCGAAGTGCCCATATCGGGCGCATCGGCCGCCGCCGCCGTGCGCGGTCGAGCATCACCGATGAGGCCCGCCGCGCCCGCCGCTGCCATCGTGCCGAGGATCTGTCGCCGATTCAGTCTCTGCTCGCCCATCTGAAGCTCTCCCGGAATTGCCGCCCCGTTCGTGCAGTCAGTTTTTCCAGCGCCACTCGAGAATCTCCGGCATGTCCTCGCCGTGCTCGCGGATGTACTCACGGTGCTCGATGAGCTTGTCCCGGAGCGCCTGCTTCGCGTACGCCGCCTTCGCTTGCAGCTGCGGCAGCCGATCGATCACATCGCCCACGAGGTGAAAGCGATCGAGATCGTTGAGCACCGCCATGTCGAAGGGCGTGGTGATCGTACCCTCCTCCTTGTAACCGCGCACGTGCAGGTTGTGATGATTGGTGCGCCGGTACGTCAGGCGGTGAATCAGCCACGGGTAGCCATGGAAGGCGAAGATGACCGGCTTGTCGCGCGTGAAGAGCGCATCGAAGTCCGCATCGGTGAGTCCGTGCGGGTGCTCGCTCGAGGGCTGAAGCTTCATGAGGTCGACGACATTGACCACGCGCACCTTGAGATCCGGCAGATACTCTCGCAAGAGCTTGACCGCGGCGAGGGTCTCGAGCGTCGGCACATCGCCGCAGCAGCCCATCACCACATCCGGCTCGGCTCCGCGATCCGAGCTCGCCCATTCCCAGATCCCGATTCCGGCGGTGCAATGCTCGATCGCCGCCTGCATGGTCAGCCACTGCGGTGCGGGGTGCTTTCCGGCCACGATCACGTTCACGTAGTGGCGGCTGCGCAGGCAGTGATCGGCAACCGAGAGCAGACAGTTCGCATCCGGCGGAAGGTACACGCGGATGACGTCGGCCTTCTTGTTGACGACGTGATCGATGAAGCCGGGGTCCTGATGGGTGAAGCCATTGTGGTCCTGGCGCCAGACGTGCGAGGAGAGAAGGTAGTTGAGCGAGGCGAGCGGGCGGCGCCAGGGAATCTGGCGGGTGACCTTCAGCCACTTGGCGTGCTGATTGAACATCGAGTCCACAATGTGAATGAAGGCCTCGTAGGAGTTGAACAGGCCGTGCCGTCCGGTGAGCAGATAGCCCTCGAGCCATCCCTCGCACTGATGCTCGCTCAGGACCTCCATCACGCTGCCGCTCGGGGCGAGGTGATCATCTCCAGGGACCCGCTCGGCGAGCCACTGCCGCTCGGTCACCTCGAACACCGCATCGAGTCGATTCGAGAGCGTCTCGTCGGGGCCGAACAGGCGGAAGGTGCGCGGGCTCTGGTTGAGCTTGATCACATCGCGCAGCAGCCGGCCGAGGACCCGCGTGTCCTCTGCCTCGATCTCGCCCGGACCCGGCACCTCGACGGCGTAGGCGCGGAAATCCGGCATGCGCAGATCCCGCAGCAACAGACCTCCATTGGCGTGGGGGTTCGCACCCATGCGCCGCTCGCCGCGCGGGGCGAGCTCGGCGAGCGGTCCGCGGAGCTTCCCGCGGCCGTCGAACAGCTCCTCGGGCCGGTAGCCGCGCAGCCACTCCTCGAGCAGTTTGAGGTGCGCGGGATTGTCGCGCACCTCGGAGAGCGGGACCTGGTGCGCGCGGAAGGTCCCCTCGATCGGGACGCCGTCAACGATCTTCGGGCCCGTCCAGCCCTTCGGGGAGCGCAGCACGATCATCGGCCAGCGCGGCCGCTGGCTCGACCCTGCCGAGCGCGCCTGCGACTGGATGCGCCGGATCGCACCGATCACCTCATCGAGCGCCGCGGCCATCGCCTGATGCATCCGGGCCGGGTCGCTGCCCTCGACGAGATGCACCTCGTACCCGCAGCCGCGCAGGAGCTCGCAGAGCTCCTCCGTCGCGATGCGCGCGGGAATCGTGGGATTTGCGATCTTGTAGCCGTTCAGGTGCAGGATCGGCAGCACCGCGCCATCGCTCACCGGGTTCAAGAACTTGTTGCCGTGCCAGCCGGTCGCGAGCGGCCCCGTCTCGGCCTCCCCATCACCCACCACGCACGCGACGATCAGGTTGGGATTGTCGAACGCGGCGCCATAGGCATGAGCCAGGGAGTAGCCGAGCTCGCCTCCTTCGTGAATGGACCCGGGGGTCTCGGGAGCTGCATGGCTCGGGATGCCGCCGGGGAAGGAGAACTGCTTGAAGAGGCGCTGCATGCCCTCCTCGTCCTGCGTGATCTCGGGGTACAGCTCCGTGTAGGTGCCCTCGAGGTAGGTGTTGGCGACCACCGCCGGCCCGCCGTGCCCCGGGCCGCAGACGTAGATCATGTCGAGGTCATGCTGCTGGATCACCCGGTTGAGGTGAACGTAGATGAAGTTCTGTCCGGGGGTCGTGCCCCAGTGGCCGAGCAGGCGCGGCTTGATGTGCTCGCGCCGGAGCGGCTCACGCAGCAGCGGATTCGCATAGAGGTAGATCTGCCCGACGGAGAGATAGTTGGCGGCGCGCCAGTAGGCGTCCATCCGTTGCAGGAGATCCGCGGAAAGGGGTGAGTCCATGGTGCGGGGTCGCTAACCTTCCTGTTTGCTCCGCGGCTGAAGAATACACGTAATATCGGCTGACGGAGAAAGGCGGCGGGCGGAGCCCCGGCCTCGGCCGATGCTCGGCCGGCTGCGATCGTGATGGAGTCCGTGGATGCGACTCTTGTACATCGATATCGACACCTTGCGGGCCGATCACCTCGGCTGCTACGGCTATCGCAGGCCGACGAGCCCGAACATCGACGCGCTCGCGCGGCGTGGCCTGCTCTTCGAGAACATCTACGCCTCCGATACCCCGTGCCTGCCGAGCCGCACGGCCCTGCTCACCGGCCGCTTCGGCATCCACAACGGCGTCGTCAACCACGGCGGAACCGATGCCGATCCGGCGATCGACGGTGCGAATCGAGGGTTTCACTCGCGGTTGCACCTCGATTCCTTCCCGAACCGCATGAAGCAGGCGAGCTTGAGGACGGTGTCGGTGAGCTCGTTTGCTCACCGGCATTCCGCCTTCCACTGGTACGCGGGCTTCGATGAAGCCTACAACGTCGGGAAATACGGCATGGAAACCGCCGATGAGGTCTACGCCGTCGCGGCCGATTGGCTGCGCCGGCACGGCCGCGAGGACAGCTGGTTTCTGCACGTGCACCTGTGG
>JASHUC010000153.1 GCA_030040235.1 Gammaproteobacteria bacterium
TTCGGGCGGCCACTCGGCGCCTCTCACAAACGCAGCGACTGAGCGCCGCGGCCACGCTCCTCGCGTTTGCCTTCCTCGGGTTCGCCTCCCGGTGCGCGTATCCGCAGGATCGTGGCGTCTCGCCCGCCAATGCCCCGGTGCGCAACGTCCTGCCGCGCGACGTCGTGCCGCTGCACTACGAGCTTGCCATCACGCCCGATGTGGCACGGATGCGTTTCACGGGCGTCGTGAGCATCGATGTCGCGGTGCTGCACCCGACGCGCTCGATCGAGTTGAATGCCGCCGAACTGGACTTCGAGCATGCGCAGCTCGCGGACCGCGCGGATGCGCCCACGGTCAGCGCCGATCCGGCGCGGCAGACGGCGACGCTCTCCTTCGCGACCCCCATCGAGCCGGGCCGGCACGTTTTGACGATCGCCTACTCCGGCAAGATCAATACGAGCGCTGCGGGACTCTTCGCGCTCGAGTACGGATCGGGGCGCGCGAGAACCCGCGCGCTCTACACGCAGTTCGAGAACTCCGATGCGCGGCGCTTCCTGCCTTGCTGGGACGAGCCGGATCGCAAGGCGACCTTCACGCTCACCGTGACGCTCCCGAAAGGTGAGATGGCGGTCTCCAACATGCCGGTCCGCTCGACCGAGCGGCTGCCGAAAGGTCTCGAGCGTGTCGCGTTTCGCACCTCGCCGAAGATGTCCTCGTACCTGCTGTTCCTCGCCGCGGGCGACTTCCAGCGCATCTCGCAGACAGTGGACGGCGTCGATCTCGGCGTCGTGGTCAAGCGCGGCGATACCGCCAAGGCGCGCTTCGCGCTCGATGCCGCCTCGCATCTGCTGCCCTACTACGAGCAGTACTTCGACGTGAAATACCCGCTCCCCAAGCTCGATCTCATCGCCGCCCCCGGTGCAAGCCAGTTCTTCGAGGCGATGGAGAACTGGGGGGCGATCTTCTTTTTCGAGCAGGACCTGCTCGTCGACTCCGGCTCGGGGCTCGGCGATCAGCGTGCCGTCTACATCGACATCGCGCACGAGATGGCGCATCAGTGGTTCGGGGATCTGGTCACGATGGACTGGTGGGACGACTTGTGGCTCAACGAGGGCTTCGCGTCCTGGATGGAGATCAAGGCGACCGATCACTTCCACCCTGAATGGCACCTGTGGCTCGATGCGCAGAACGAGAAGGACGAGGCGATGGGACTCGATGCGCGCCGCGGCAGCCATCCGGTCATCCAGCCGATTCAAGACGTCGTGCAGGCGAATCAGGCCTTCGACACGATCACCTACTTGAAGGGTCAGGCGGTCGTGCGGATGCTGGAGAGCTATCTCGGGGAGAGCGCGTTCCGCGCCGGCGTGCGCGCCTACCTGAAGGCCCACGCCTACGGCAACACGGTCTCGGACGATCTGTGGCGCGCGCTGCATTCGGCCTCGGGCCTGCCCATCATCGAGGTCGCGCACGACTTCACGCTGCAGTCGGGCGTGCCGCTCATCCGCGCGCAGAGGACGCCGAGCGGCATCCGCCTCACGCAGGACCGGTTCGCCGAGGACGATTCCGGCCGCCAGCCGACCACCTGGGAGGTTCCCGTCGTCGAGCGGACGCTCGACTCGAACCAGCGCTGGCAGGGCATCGTCAGCCGCCGCGAGCCGGCGCAAATTCCAGGCGCTGCGACCCAGGGCGTCATCGTCAATGCGGGACAGGCGGGCTACTTCCGCACTCTCTATGCGCCCGAGCTCCTGGCGGCGCTCGCTTCGCAGTATCGCCGCCTGCCTGCCGCAGACGAGCTCGCGCTCATCGACGACACCTACGCGCTCGGGGCCGCCGGTTACGAGCCCCTCAGCGACTTCACCGCCCTGCTCGCGAAGGCCCAACCCGGCATGGATGCGACGGTCCTCGCAACGTATGCCGAGAGGCTCGCGAGCCTGGATTCCCTCTACGACGGCCTGCCGGCCCAGGCGCAATTCCGCGCCTTCGGGCGGCGTGTGCTGCAGCCCATCTTCGCCCGCATCGGCTGGAGCGGTTCCGATGAGGAGAGCCAGAACGATACGCTGCTGCGCGAGGCGGTGCTGCATGCGCTCAGCCGGATCGGCGATCCGGAGGTCATCGCCGGTGCGCGGCGCAGATTTCACCGCTCGCTGCACGATCCGGACAGTCTCCCGGGGGATCTACGCAGCAACGTGTTCGAGATCGTCGCGGAGCACGCGGATGCGGCAACCTGGGAACGGCTGCACACGATGGCGCGCCACAGCGCGAGCTCGCTCGAGCAGCAATTCCTGTATCCCCTGCTCGGCAGCGCAAGCGATCCAGCCCTCGCACGCCGGGCGCTGGCGATCACCCTGACCGATGAGGCGCCGGTCACGATGCGCCCCGAGATCATTGCGAGCGTCGCCGAGCGTCACCCCGAGCTCGCATTCGACTTCACGCTCGAGCATCTCGATACCGTGATGAGCGCGATCGAGCCGGACAGCCGCACCATCTTCGTGCCACAACTCGTCTCGCACTCCTGGAACAGCGCGCTGATTGCGCGCCTGCGCGGCTACGCGGCGGCGCACATTCCGCCGACCGCGCAGGGCGCGGCCGTCGCGGCCGAGGCCGAGATCGCCTTCCGCGCGAGCATTCGCGCGCTGCGCTTGCCGCTCGTCAGTCGGACGATTGCACTTTCACGCGCGCCGCCAGCTCGATGATCGTCTTCGCCACGTCCTGCTCGCCGAGCACGCTGGTGTGGCTCGCGCGCGGAAAGGTGATGTGAGTCGCAGCGCCGAGGCGCGCGGCCAGGCCCTGCTGCGCTTTGAGCCAGGCAATCATGTCCTTGCTGGATTCGACCGGCCAGCGGCCGCCCGGCTTCATCGCGGTGATGAGAACGCAGGGCGCCGCTGGCAATGGCCAGGCGGAGCGCGCCTCCTCGAGGGTGGCGGGGAGCGAAGCCCACTCGCGCCGGGCTCCCGCCGGCGCGTCCTTCTGCGGGGGCTGAGACGGTGCGGCCGCATAGCTTGCCTCCGTCGCCGGATCGATGAGCACGATGCCGGCGACCTCGCGCGGGTACTGATGCGCGAACACGCGCGTGAAGAGGCAGCCGGCCGAGTAGCACACGAGCACGACCGGTGGGCGGATACCGAGCGCCGCGAGCAAGCCGCGCAGGTCGGTCGCCGCGGCGAGCGCGGTGCGCGGCTGAGGTCCAGCACCCGAGCGGCCGTAGCCGGCTCGGTCGTACACGAGTGTCCCGGTGTGCTCCGCGACGCTCTCCTGGAGCGACGCGAAGAGCCCCATTGCTTCCTCGAAGCCCGCCTCGAACACGACGGGGGGCGTACCCGTACCCATCAGTCGTGCCGCGAGCCGATGGGTGCCCACCGGAACGAGCGGCGGCCGGGAAGCAAGGTACGCGCGGTAGAACAGCGCCGCGACCGTGACCGCGAGCGCCAGGAGCACGATCGCTCTCGTTCGTGTCCAGCGATTCACGGCCCGACAGTCCACCATGCGGGGACGGCAGTCAACCGCGGGACTCCGTAGCAGATCACATCCGGGTCAGCCGCGGCCGTCTATCGTAGTCTGATGGCCCCGGCCGCACGACCGAACCCCGGCGACTTTCCGGACTCCCCCTACGCCACCGAGCTCGCCCGATCGGGCCCGCACGGCCGTTTCAGCCCGGAGCTCGAAGCGGAGTTCCTCGGGATCGACCTCGCTCATGCGCGCACCGTCGTCCGCGCGACCACCTCGTGCGCTTGTGTGCTCGCCCTCGCGCATGTGGCCGAACAGATCGCAAGGGGCGCCTTGAGCGGCCCGCTCCTGGTCGAGCTCGGAGTCATCGTCACCGCCTCCCTGGCGCTCGCCCGGTTGGCCTGGAGCGCTTCCTTCGAGCGCCGCTACCAGCCCGTGGCAAGCATCCTCGTGCCCCTCAGAAGCTCGGTTCTCGGACTGCATCTGGCCCAGGGCGTCGCGCAAGGTCAGCTCGCCTTTCTCATGTGGCTGCCGCTCATGCTCGTGGTGCCTTTCTTTCTTCTCGGGCTGCGATTCCGGCCGGCGCTCTGCGCGGGCGTGCTGGGCGGCGTGACGTTCATTGCTGCCGCGAGCTTCTTCGGGCTGCCGCTTGCGCTGCTCGTTCGCTCGACGGTGTTCCTCGCGGCGACGCTCGCCGGGTGCGCCATCGCCGCGCGTCAGCTGGACAGTTGGTCCCGAACCCGCTTTCTGGAGAGTCACCTCGTCGCGGAGCTTGCCCAGCGCGATGCCCTGACGGGGACGAAGAACCGCCGCGTGTTCGGCGAGCACCTCGCTCGCGTGTGGCAGCAGGCCGCCCGGGACCACCGCCGGCTCGCGATCCTGCTGGTCGACGTGGATCACTTCAAGGCATACAACGACCGCTACGGACACCTCGCCGGCGATGAGGCGCTGCGGCGCGTCGCCCGCACGCTCCAGGGCTTCGTTCAGCGGCCACTCGACCTGCTGGCGCGGTACGGCGGGGAGGAGTTCGCCGCGGTTCTCTACGATGCCGGGGGGCGCGAGGCGCACGCCATCGCCGAGCGGATGCGGCGCGCCGTGGCGGAGCTCGCGATCGAGCATCGCGGCTCCCGGACCGCCGAGACGGTGACCATCAGCATCGGGGTCGCGGCCATCGCACCGGCGCTCGAGCGCAATTGCCACGGCGCCTTGCAACTCGCCGACCAGGCC
>JASHUC010000154.1 GCA_030040235.1 Gammaproteobacteria bacterium
GGGCGCGGCCGCCGCGATGTGCATCGACTCATCGAAGGAGGCGCTCGAGTACGCAGCGCGCAATGCCGCCGCGAACGGCACCGCCCTGGAGACCCTGCGCGAGGATGCCTTCGATGCGCTGCGGGCGCTCGGTGAGAGCCGCTCACGCTTCGATCTGATCGTTCTCGATCCACCCGCCTTCATCAAGCGCAAGAAGGACATTCCCAAGGGGCAGGCCGCCTATCGCAAGCTCAATCAGCTGGCCCTGAAGCTCGCCGAGCGCGATGCGCTCCTGGTCTCCTGCTCGTGCTCGTATCACCTCGCCGAGACGGAGCTGCTCGCGGCGGTACAGGCGGCCGCAAGGCACTGCGGGCGGTTCGTCCATGTGCTCGAGCTCGCCGGACAGTCGCCCGATCACCCGGTGCATCCGGCGATTCCCGAGACGCGCTACCTCAAGGCGGTGTTCTGCCGAATCACGCCCGAGTGAGGCGCACGCGCGCGCGCGGGGGGCGGAACCGCTAGACTTGCACCCGCTACACGGGCTCAACTCATGATCGTCTATCCCCACATCAATCCGATCGCCTTTCAGATCGGTCCGCTCCATGTCGCCGGCCATCAGCTCGGGCCGATCGAGGTGCATTGGTACGGCATCATGTACCTCATCGGCTTCGCCGCGGCCTGGTGTCTCGCCCGGGTGCGCGCCGCGCGTCCCGGCTCGACCTGGAAGCCGATCGACGTGGACGATTACGTCTTCTATGCGATGCTCGGAGTGATCCTGGGCGGGCGCATCGGCTACGTGCTCTTCTACGGGCTCAGCTTCTGGGCCAAGGATCCCACGTATCCCTTCAAGATCTGGGAAGGGGGCATGTCGTTCCACGGCGGACTGATCGGGGTGCTGGTGGCGCTCGCGATCTTCGCCGTGCGGCGCGGCAGGCACATCGCCGATGTATTCGATTTCACGGCGCCGCTGCCCGGCATCGGGATCTTCGCGGGCCGCATCGGCAACTTCATCAACGGTGAGCTCTGGGGCAAGCCGACGATGCTGCCGTGGGGTTTCGAGGTGAACGGCGTGGTGCGTCACCCCTCCCAGCTCTACGAGGCGCTGCTCGAGGGCCTCGTGCTCTTCGTGGTGCTCTGGATCTACACCTCGAAGCCGCGACCGCGGCTTGCGCCCTCGGGATTGTTCCTCGTCATCTACGGCGTCGCTCGCTTTCTGGTCGAATTCGTGCGCGTGCCGGATGAGCAGATCGGCTATCTCGCGGGCGGATGGGTCACGATGGGCCAGGTCCTCTCGCTGCCGATGATCCTCATCGGGGCGGCGATGCTCGTGTGGGCACACCGCCAGCGGCTGCCCTCCGGAAACCGGGCCCCCGCGCAATGAGGGCCTACCTCGAGCTGCTGCGAGACATCCGCGAGCATGGCGCGCGCAAGGCCGATCGCACCGGGACCGGGACGCTGTCGGTCTTCGGGCGGCAGATGCGCTTCGATCTCGCGCAGGGTTTCCCGCTCGTCACGACGAAGAAGATTCACCTGCGCTCGGTCATCATCGAGCTCTTGTGGTTTCTGCGCGGCGACACCAACGTCGGCTGGCTGCACGAGCACGGCGTGAGCATCTGGGACGAGTGGGCGGACGCGCGCGGCGATCTCGGCCCGGTCTACGGCCGGCAGTGGCGCTCGTGGCCGGCTCCCGACGGCCGCGCGATCGATCAGATCCGCGGCATCCTCGAGACGCTGCGGGTAAATCCCGACTCGCGCCGGATGATCGTGAGCGCCTGGAACGTCGGGGAGCTCGACCGGATGGCGCTCGCGCCCTGCCACGCGCTCTTTCAGCTCTATGTCGCCGGCGGGAGGCTCTCGCTGCAGGTCTACCAGCGCAGCGCCGACTGCTTCCTCGGCGTACCCTTCAACATCGCCTCCTATGCGCTCCTCACCCACATGCTCGCCGCGCAGTGCGATCTGGCTCCCGGAGAGCTCGTGTGGAGCGGCGGGGACTGTCACCTGTATCTCAACCATCTCGAGCAGGTGGCCGTGCAGCTCGCGCGCGAGCCGTATCCGCCGCCGCGGCTGTCCCTCAAGCGCAAGCCGCCGAGCCTCTTCGAGTACGCCTACGAGGACTTCGAGTTCGCGAATTACCGCTGTCACCCAGCGATCGCGGCAGCAGTGGCGGTGTAGAGGGTGCGCGGGCGGAGGCGCGATTCGCGAGCATGGCGCGCAGGCAGACACCCTTGATCGAAGTGCGACGCTCGAAGGTTCACGGGCACGGCGTGTTCGCGCTGCGCCGCATCCGCAAGGGCACGCGCATCATCGAGTATCTCGGCGACCGGGTCTCCCATGCGGAGGCGGATCGGCGCTACGATGACCACGAGGAGTCCGACAACCACACCTTCCTCTTCAGCGTCGACCGCGGGGTCGTGATCGATGCCGGCGTCGGCGGCAACGATGCACGCTTCATCAATCACTCCTGCGAGCCGAACTGCGAGTCGGTGATCGAGCAGCGCCGGGTCTTCATCGATTCGATTCGCAATATCGAGCCCGGCGAGGAGCTCTCGTACGACTACCAGATCGGCCGCGAGCGCAACGATCCGCCGAACGTCGATGAGATCTACGCCTGCCGCTGCGGCAGCGCCCGCTGCCGCGGGACCATGCTTTGGCCGCCACGCCGGGCGAGCGCTGCGCCCGGGCGCCGCAGCCGGAGCAACAGCAGCGAGTCCTCGAAGGGCAGGAAGGGGAGCCGGAGCCGGACGAAGCGCAAGAGCGCACGATGAGGACACGCGCACGATGAGCAAGCGCGCACGATGAGCGCCGGGCCCCCGCCGCTCGTGTCTCTGCTGGCCGCCGTGGCCGAGAACGGCGTCATCGGCCAGGGCAACCGCCTGCCGTGGCACCTGCCCGATGACCTGAAGCGTTTCAAATCCCTGACGATGGGCAAACCCATGCTGATGGGACGCAGGACCTTCGACTCCATCGGCAAGGCGCTGCCCGGCCGCACGAGCCTCGTGCTCACGCGCTCCCGGGAGTGGTCGCACCCGGGCGCGCTCGGCGTTCACTCGCTCGCCGAGGCCCTCGCGCTTGCCCGCGATCCGGCCGAGCTGATCGTGGTCGGCGGCGCGGAAGTTTACCGGGAGACACTGCCCCGGGCACGGCGGATCTACCTCACCCGGGTTCACGCCAGAGTGCCGGGCGATACGTTCTTTCCGGAACTCGATGTGCGCGAGTGGCGGGAAACGATGCGCGAGGAGCACCCGGCGGATGCGCGACACGCATACCCGATGAGCTTTTGTGTGCTGGAGCGGCGCTGAGGATTCGGCGGCCGCGCTTTAGCGGGCGGCGACGTTACCCGGGATGCAATGCCCGCGCAGGAAGCTCTTGACCTGCGGCTCGACGTCTTCAGTCTTGAAGAGCTGTTCGGCGTACCCGCACATGAGGTGGATGTGTGCATTGGCCGGGATCATCTTCATGCGGGTGCCCGGCGACCACTGATTGAGGATGATCCAGGCATGCGGGAAGCGCGCATTGCCGGTCGGCAGGCCGACCAGCGTGTATCGCGAATGATCCGCGTTGGGCACGAGCAGGACGCCGTCGTGATCTGCATCGGCGCGATGTTCGGCCTCGACCGTCTGAAGGACCGTCCAGGCCTGCGCGGTTCCGAGTCGATGCATGGGACGCACGGATCTCATGTAGTACGAGACGGAGTACGCGGCCGCCGCCGCCGCCACGACGAGCACTAAAATGGCGAGTACGGCGACCGGAATCCTGCGACGGGGTTTCGTTGCCACGGGTGTGCTTCTCACCCGTGAAACCTAGGCCGCGGAGCATCCGCCGTCTGTGAAGCAGCGTGCAGATTCGGGGTCGCTCACAGCTCGGACTCGATCAGCTGCCGGGCGAGCTCCGCATCGAAGCTCTCCGCGCCTCTGGCCGCGGCGTCGAGTCGCTCGAGAATCGCCTGCTGTACCGCCCCACGCCGCAGCGCCTCGGCGTACGGGATCTCGGGATGGAACATCACCATCGAGTAGCGCGGGATGAACCGGCCCGGAAACCGCCGCTCGAGCTCGAGCGCCCAACCCTTCTGGCGCAGGAACTTCGGGTCGAGCACCCCCTCGCGCATCTCACCGTAGTTCTCGATCGCCATCTGCGCGATGGCGGCGGCGTTCGATCGCCGCTCCGCTTCGAATGCGGCAAACAGCCCTTCCCAGCTCTCGTGCGCATCGAGCAGGCGGTCGAGCACGCGGCAATCCTCGAATGCGGCATTCATGCCCTGACCGTGGAAGGGCACGATGGCATGCGCCGCATCGCCGAGCAGGAGCACTCGGCCGCCGATGTGCCAGGGCACGGCATGCACCGTGCCGAGGCGTCCCTGCGGATGAGTGCGAAATTCCTCGAGGAGGTTGGGCATGAGCGGGAGAATATCGGGGAACTCCCGCGCGAAGAGTCCGCGCACGGCGCGCTCCGTGCGCAGCGAGGCGAATCCGGCAGCGCCTGCGCGCGGCAGAAAGAGCGTTGCGGTGAAGCTGCCGTCGGTGTTGGGCAGGGCGATGAGCATGAACCCGTGGCGCGGCCAGATGTGCAGCGCGTTTGGATCGAGCGCCTGCCGGCCCTGCGAGCTCGGTACGGACAGCTCCTTGTAGTCGTGATCGAGCAGGTCCTCGCGCGAGGCCACGAGGTCCTGCTCGGCAAGGCTCCACCGTACCGGCGATCCCGCCCCGTCAGCAGCGATCGTGGGGGTGAGCGGAACCTCGTGGGTGCGGTTTCCCGGGACATCCCGCAGCACGAGGGCATCGCGCCCCGGCTCTGCGGCGATGCAGGCCTGCTCGAACTGCAGCGTCACGCCGGGATAGCGCGCCGCCTCCTCGATCAGCAGCCGGTTGAGCGCGCCTCGTCCGATCGAGTAGATCACCTCCTCGGCGCGCTGGCCGTAGGGCAGCAAGGCGGCCGGGCCGCCGGGCTCGTGCACCATCCGGCCGCGCATCGTGATCAGCAGCGGCCGGACGCGCGTCATGAGCCCGGCGTGCTCGAGCGCACCGATGCCGCGCGCCGCGAGCGCAAGGTTGATCGACCGGCCGGCCTCGGCCGAGGAGCCTCGCGGGTCGCGCCGCCGCTCGTAGAGTGTGATGGAGAACCCGCGACGCGCGAGCAGGATGGCGAGCAGCGGGCCGGCGAGTCCGGCGCCGACGATGTTGAGGTGCCGCGTGCGCACTACGCGGGCATCTCGAGCGCCTGCCCGAGCCGCTCGGCGAAGCGGAACACGTCCTCAAAGCCGTTGTAGAGCGGTACGGGAGCCACTCGAAGCAGATCGGGCGGCCGCAGGTCGCAGATCACGCCGTCCCTGCCGAGCGACTCGAGGATCCTGCGGCTGCGAGCACCGGCGCTCGCCCCGCCGGGGATCCGGATCGAGAGCTGGCAGCCGCGCGAGCGAGGATCGGCCGGCGTGACGATCGTGACCGGCAGAGGCCGCAGCAGCTCACCGAGAAACTGCGTGAGGGCGAGGGACTTCTCGCGCAACCGCTCGAGGCCGGCCGCGCGGAAGATCTCGAGCGAGGCGATGAGCGGAGCGCTCGCGAGGATCGGCGGGTTGCTCACCTGCCAGCCGTCGGCGCCCGGGGCGGCGCGAAACTCGGGCCGCATGTCGAAGCGGGTGACCGGATCGTGGCCCCACCAGCCCGCGAGGCGCGGCAGCCGCTCGCCCGCCCCGTGCCGCTCGTGAACGAAGCAGCCGCCCACGGCGCCCGGGCCGCCGTTCAAATATTTGTAGCTGCACCAGACGGCGAAATCCGCCTCGGCCCGATGCAAGGCGAGCGGGATGTTGCCGATGGCATGCGCGAGGTCGAAGCCGGCAACGCACCCGGCGGCGCGCGCGGCGCGCGCGATGGCGGCAACGTCGAAGGCCTGTCCCGTCCGGTACTGCACGCCCGGCCACAGCACCGTCGCGATCTCATCGCCGCGCCTCGCGAGTTCCTGCTCGAGATCCGCCTCGCGAAGCAAATCTTCCCCGGAGCGCGGGCCAAGCTCGATGAGCTCATGGAGCGGATCGAGCCCGTGCCAGGCGATCTGCGAGGCCACAGCGTGCCGGTCGGAGGGGAAGGCGCCGGCCTCGATCAGGATCTTCGTGCGCCGTCCCGCCGGGCGGTAGAAGCTCGCGAGCATGAGGTGCAGGTTGACCGTGAGCGAGTTCATCGCGACGACCTCTCCCGGCCGTGCGCCCGCGAGGTACTCCAGACCCGTGCGCAGTTGCTCGTGATAATGCAGCCAGGGCCGCCGCGCACCCTCGTGGCCGAGAACGCCGAGCCGTGCCCAGTCCTCGAGCTCCTCCTCTACGGTCGCGCGCGCAGCGACGGGCATCGGACCGAGCGAATGCCCGCAGAGATAGGTGCAGGCTCTTCCGCCGGCAGCGCGCGGCAGCGCGAAGCGCGATGCAAACTCGCGCAGCGGATCGGTGGCATCGCGACGGCAGGCATGCTCGAGCGTCGGCTCGAAGCCCGGCTCGCTGTCTGCACCCCGCGCTCTCAACCGGCGGGCTCCATGACGGTGCCGCAGCGCGCGCACGTGCGCCGCTCGAGGCTACCGAAGAATCGCGCGAACACCGGCGGGAACTGCGTCTCGATGTCCGTGAGCGCAAAGAACTCCTCGTAGAGAAGGTTGCCGCAGCGCTCGCAGTACCATTGCAACCCGTCCTGCTCGCCCGGCCGCCGGTCCCGCTCGATGACGAGCCCCACCGTGTCAGGGTAGCGCTGCGGTGAGTGCGGCACACGCGAGGGGAGCAGCAGAATCTCGCCCTCGCGGATCGGAACATCGACCATGCGACCGCTCTGGACGGTCTTGAGGAGCATGTCGCCCTCGAGCTGGTAGAAGAACTCCTCGCCGGGATCGACGTGATAGTCCTTGCGCGAATTGGGTCCGCCGACGACCTGGATGATCATCTCGCTGTCGCGGTAGATGCGCTTGTTGCCGACCGGCGGTTTTAACAGATGCCGGTGCTCCTCGATCCAGCGCTGGAAGTTGAGTGCTCTGAGAGTCGGCGTTTGCATACGTGTGGCCGTCGGCGTATTCGCGTATGGTATGCCCCGGGGGGTCGCCAGGGCGACCTGGGCCCTGCGGGGGCCGAAAGCGGGCGCGAAAGCCGGGTTTGGGGGGAGCGAGATGCGCGTACTCTCGAGGGGATCGTTCGGAGCCGCGCTCGTGCTCGCGAGCGCCTTGGTTCTGAGCGCCTGCCACATGCCGAGCGTGCATTGGCCGTGGCGGCATCGTCCCCCGCCGCCGCCCGCGACCTTGCACGAGCTCGTGATCACCTCCGCCGACGGGTCCTCCGCACTCGATCTCCCGCAGTACTGGAAACGCAATACGCTCGTGGTCGACCTGTCGGGTGTCTCGGGGACGGGCGGGGTGGTGCTGCGCCCGACGCCCGGGACCACCTGGCCGGTGCGGCTCGCGCTGCGGGTGAAGCCCGGCTCGATCGGCGAGCTCGACGTGCGCGCCGATCAGCGCGTGGTGATCCCGATCACCAGC